>CALZYS010000013.1 GCA_945830345.1 uncultured Prevotella sp. | reverse complement strand
GCATCGGTGTCAAGGCATCGCAGTTCTCGTTTGCCCGTCTGCAGAATGCCGACCCTGTACTGGGTGTTGACATGTCGTCAACTGGCGAGGTTGGTTGTCTTGGCGACGATTTCAACGAGGCATTGCTCAACGCGATGATTGCCACAGGATATAACATCCCCGGCAAGAACATCCTTGTGTCATCAGGCGGTCTGAAAGGCAAGGTAGATCTCCTCGAACCTATCAAGCAATTGGAGAAGTCCGGTTATGCCATCTTCGCTACTGAAGGCACAGCCAAGTTCCTCGGCGAGAACGGGGTGAATGCCACCACAGTGTCATGGCCCGATGAGGAAGGAGAGAACAAGGTGATGGACATGATAGCCGACCACAAGTTCGACCTCATCATCAACGTGCCTAAGAACCAAACCAAGCGCGAGCTCACCAATGGTTATCGCATTCGCCGTGGTGCCATCGACCACAACATCCCCCTGATGACCAACGTGCGCCTCGCCAAGGCATTCATCGAGGCCTTCTGCTCGATGAAGCTCGAGGACATCAAGATCAAGAGCTGGCAGGAGTATAACGCATAAAAGACTTGTTTGTATCTCAAATAAATGGGATATGAAACGTAGTTAAAAGTATATGTTACAATTTTGGGGTGCAAAGTCGGGAATTATTCCTAACTTTGCACCCGAATATTTAATGTAACATGTAATCTTGATTATGACAAAAAGAAAAACTAACTTTTTTCGCGGTTTGATTGCCGCTGCAGCAGTAGCGTTGCCTATGACGGGCGGGGCGCAGAACCCTATCGTGCAGACATGGTTTACGAGCGACCCGGCACCTATGGTGGATGGCGACAGAATGTATGTATATACAGGTCACGACGAGGACGGAGCCGACTTCTTCTGGATGTATGAGTGGAGAGCCTATTCAACGGAGGATATGGTGAACTGGACAGACCATGGAGGCCTGATGTCGCTCGACACATTCTCGTGGGCGGACGACCGCGCATGGGCTGCTCAGACAGTGAAGCGCAACGGGAAATACTATTGGTATATCTGCGCCCACTCGAAGCTCTCGGGAGGAATGGCAATAGGAGTGGGAGTGGCTGATTCCCCCACAGGACCTTTCAAGGATGCCTTAGGCAAACCGCTCTATGACAATGGCAAGTGGGACAATATCGACCCGACAGTGCTTATCGACGACGACGGACAGGCTTATCTCTATTGGGGTAATCCTAATGTATATGTAGCCAAACTCAACGAAGACATGGTGTCGTTCAAGGGTAAGGTGACAATGTTGGAGCAAACCGAGGAAGGATTCGGTGCACCGCAGATGGACAAGCGCGTGAAGGGCAAGAAATACAAGGACTGCTATACCGAAGGACCATGGATCACAAAGCGCAACGGCAAGTATATGCTGCTCTATGCCGCAGGTGGAGTGCCTGAGCATATAGCATATTCAATCAGCGACACACCGACGGGACCATGGAAGTATATGGGACCTATAATGCCGCTCGAAGACACCAAGTCGTTCACCAATCACTGCGGAGTAGCTGACTACAAGGGACATTCCTACTTCTTCTATCATACCGGTAAGCTGCCCGGTGGAGGCGGTTTCGGAAGAAGCACTGCCGTGGAGGAGTTCAAGTATAATGCCGACGGCACATTCCCCATCATCCATCATACCGACAAGGGTGTGGATCCCATTGGCAAACTCAATCCATTCCAAAGGGTAGAGGCTGAGACGATGGCTTTCTCACGTGGAATTAAATCTGAACAGAACACACGCGACGGAGTGTATATCACCGAGATTCACAATGGCGATTATATAAAGGTACGCGAGGTGGATTTCAGCAAGCAACCCCGATTCTTCACTGCATCCGTGGCAAGCGGAATGCGCGGAGGTGTTATGGAACTGCATCTCGACAGTATCAATGGAGACAAGATTGCCGAGATAAAGATTGGCAACACAGGCGGATGGGAGAACTGGACATCCGTAAAAACTGAGATTGAGAAGAACGTCAGTGGCACTCGCGACCTCTACTTTGTATTCAAGGGAGAGAAAGGTGTCAAACTGATGAACTTCAACTGGTGGCAGTTTACTGACGGTTCGGAAATGAGAGCCAACAAGGCAGGACTCATACCATCCGAAACAAATCTCCCCGGAAGCAACTCTCCATCACTCGATATGGAAAACCGTGCACATTTCTCAATTTTTGCCCCCAAGACAAGCAGACTCGTGGTGGATATCTGCGGAAAGAAATACCCGATGGAGAAAGATGTGAATGGCGTATGGACCTGTGTCACCGACCCGCTTGTGGTGGGCAATCACTATTATTTCCTCGAAGTTGACGGATTCAGGGTGTCCGACCCAAATACATATACCATCTTCGGTTGCAGTCGCATGGCAAGCCAGATAGAGGTAGCCGAAGGCGAGGAAGGTGATTACTATCGTCCGCAGATGGGAGTGGCAAAGGGTCAGGTGCGCTCGGTGGAGTATTATGCCGAGAGTCAGAAGAAATGGCGTCGCGCAATGGTATATACTCCTGCCGATTACGAAACATCCAAGAAGAAATATCCTGTTCTCTATCTGCAGCATGGCATGGCAGAGGACGAGACGGGATGGAGCACACAGGGCCGTATGAACCATATTATGGACAACCTGATAGCTTCGGGAGAGTGTGAACCGATGATTGTTGTTATGGAAAGTGGCGACATCGAAGTCGGTTTCTCTCCACGTAGAGGAAAGGATGTTGAGGAACAAAGAATGCAGTATGGCGCATCATTCTATACCGTGATTCTTGAAGACCTTATCCCTATGGTAGAGAAGACATTCCGCTGTAAGACAGGTCGTGAGAACCGTGCCATGGCAGGACTGTCGTGGGGAGGATTCCAGACATTCAACGTCGTTCTTCCACATCTCGACAAGTTTGCATACCTCGGCACTTTCAGTGGTGCGCTCTTCGGTATTGATGTAAAGACATGCTTTGATGGTGTATTCAAGGATGCTGACAAGTTTAACAAACAAGTGAAGTATTTCTTCATGGGCTGCGGCAGTGAGGAGAATTTTGGTACGGAGAAGATGACCTGCGATCTCAAGTCGATGGGTATTAACGTGGATTTCTACGTATCTCCCGGCACTCATCACGAATGGCTCACATGGCGACGCTGTCTAAGGCAATATCTGCCACATCTTTTCAAGAAATAATTGTAAGACGGGGAATTATTTCCCCGTTTTTTTATTTTTCTCAGTATTATTCTTTGTCATTTCATATAAAATGAGTATCTTTGCGCCTGAATCTAAAACTACCCATTACGATATGAAAAGGAAACTGCTTACTGCTCTGACAGTTATGTGTGTGCTCGCAACGATGGCGGCACCCAAGAAGAGTCGCGAGAGAATGACATTCGACCGCAACTGGACATTCCGCCTTTGCAAGGATCATGCAGAGGTGAAGACTGTGCTTGCCGAACTCGGTATCAGTGACGTGCGACTTGGAGAAACCACTGCAAAAGCTCAAAAAAACAAGGTGACGGATGACACCGAACCCGAACAGGCTCAGGTGACGGCAAGTGAGATAACATCCTCCAAGGCGCAATCTGCTTATAGCAATAAGGAGTTCCGCAGTGTCTCAGTGCCCCACGACTGGAGCATCGAATTGCCTTTCGACCCGCAGATGGGCGGTTCGGCCGGTTATCTTGCCGGTGGACAGGGCATATATGTCAAGAACTTCATGCTGCCTGCATCAGTTAGGAATCGTCATCTCAGCATCACCTTCGATGGTGTATATCATCGTGCCACGGTGTGGCTCAACGGGCATCGACTCGGACATCACATGTATGGATATACAGGATTCTCATTCGATATTACACCTTATATTAATATAAAAGGCGAAAACCGCCTCGTGGTGCATGTGGATAGAGAGGAGCAGTCGCGCTGGTACACGGGCTCGGGAATATACCGCCACGTATGGCTCACTGCCACAGGAGAGACAAGAATAAAGGAAAATGGCATCTTTATCCAGGCCAAGGGCGACGGGAGCCTCATAGTAAATACAGATGTGGAGAATCAAGGACAATCTGCAAATTCCGGATTATCTGGAATATCCCTCTCACACACCATTTACGAAGGAAACAAGGCCATAGCCTCTTTCTCAGGAGATAATTACTTTCTTAAAGGAGCTAAGAAATGGAGCACAGATAATCCGAAGATGTATAAATTAGTCACAAGATTGAAGAAGGGAGCCAAGATTGTTGATGAGGTTGAGACATGGTTTGGATTTAGGGATATCCGCTTTGATGCCAACACGGGATTTTGGCTCAACGACACCAATATGAAACTCAAGGGAATGTGCCTGCATCAGGATGCGGGTAGTTTAGGTGTCGCCGTGCCCGATGAGGTATGGCTTCGCCGACTTAAGGCACTCAAGGAGATAGGTTGCAATGCCATCCGCTGTTCTCATAATCCTCCTTCGCCAGAATTCCTCACAATATGCGACACCCTCGGACTGCTTGTGCTCGACGAGGCATTCGACAAATGGAAGTCGGGATATTACGAACCGTTCTATGACGATAATGCCCATGGCGATATTGCCGACATGGTGATGCGCGACAGGAATCATCCCTCGGTGATAGTGTGGAGCATAGGCAATGAGGTGAGTGAGGCATGGAAGAGCGATGACGTGGGAGTGAACCGCGCCCGCGAACTGAATGACATAGTGAAGAAGCTCGACCCCACGCGCCCCACAATGGTGGCATGTCAACAGGGCTTTCAGGACAAGTTTGGCGAGGTGACCGACCTTGTGGGATACAACTATCTTGAAAACCGCATTATAGCCGACCACAAGCGCCATCCCAACCGAAAGATGTTCGTGGCAGAGGCATTTGTATATTATTCGGGATTGAGAGAGGCAGTGGTGAGGGATTTTGTGGAATACAATCCATGGAACTATGTAAGAGATAACGACTTCGTGGCAGGCTCGTTTGTATGGGCAGGAGTGGATTATCTCGGTGAGTCATCGCCCTGGCCTGCCAAGGGATGGTGCTCATGTCCATTCGACATGACCCTGAAGGAACGCCCGCAGGCTGCATTCTATCATCCCGCATGGAATCCCGACAAGAACTATCTGAAATTGGTGGTAAGGGATAACTGTTTCGACCAAGCCATTGGTACCGACCACTGGCAATATCCCCCAATGGCTGACACATGGGACTTGCCATATACCGACTCGCGATGCGTGGAGGTGAGATGCTATACCACATGCGATTCCGTGCAGTTCTTCTTCCCCATGTGGAGCAATCCGCAGTTGCCGCTTAAGCCACGAGTAACTGCCGACTATCCCGACAACTGCATCACCATCCAGTTGCCCGCACGCCAGGGCAAGGTGCTTGCCGTGGGATATAAGGGAGGTAAGGAGGTGATGCGCGACTCGCTCATCAACCATGGTCCGGTGGCCGACGTGCGTCTTGATGCCGACTATACCATGCTCTCGCCTGTGGCAGGGGATTTCTCGATGGAAACGGCGAAAAATACGGTGAGTCACATTCGATTGACACTTGTTGACAAGGACGGACTTATCCAACAGATGCAACCCAGAAAGTTCCGTGTCGAGGTTGAAGGTCCTATTCGCTTGCTTGGAGTGGAGACGGGTGACATGAGGCGCAAGGAATCGTGGCGTACCACCGAACTCGAAACATATTTCGGTGAGGGACTCGTAAGACTGCAATCTACCGAAAAGAGCGGTCAGGCACGAGTGAAGATATATGTTGAGGGCTTCGAAAAGCCATTTGTCAAGGAATTGACGATACGATGAAACATTCTCTATGATATATGATACATTTTTAGTGTTTTTTCTCAGAAAAAAGTCTTACCTTTGCAGTCGTTATCTGATGACAATCTAAAAGATGAGAGAAAACAATAAGAATGTATCATAATGATGAAGAAACTATTTACCCTATGTTTGTCGCTGTCTTTAGTCATGACGGCGATGGCACAAGACCTGAAACTATGGTATAGTCGTCCTGCCAAGCAGTGGACGGACGCATTGCCTATTGGTAACTCACGAATGGGAGCAATGGTGTTCGGCGGTGTCGAACAGGAGACATTGCAACTCAACGAGGAGACGTTCTGGTCGGGCGGTCCTCACAACAATCTTAATCCCAAGGGTCGCTATGCTCTCGACAACATCCGACAACTGGTTTTCAACGACAAGTTTGCAGAGGCTCAGAAGATGATTGACGCCAACTTCAACACTCCGCAGAACGGTATGCGCTTCTTGCCATTGGGCAATGTGAAGCTAAACTTTAATTATCAGTCTGGCTCGTCAATCCCCCAAGGAGGAGAAGGAGAGGGGCTTTACTATCGCGACCTCAATCTCGAAAACGCCACTGCCACGGTAAGGTATAAGGTGGGAGATGTGGAATATTCACGCACTGCATTTGCATCGCTTGCCGATGATGTGATTATCCTCAGAATCGAGGCAAACAAGAAGGGCGCACTCTCTTTTAATTTGGGATATGACTGCCCCAAAGAATTGAACCCCTCAGTGAGCGTTAAGGGCAACCAACTCACTATGAGATGCGAGGGAGTGGAGCAGGAGGGCGTTGCCGCCGCTCTCAATGCCGAATGTCTTATAACAGTGAAAGCCGACGGCAAGGTGAAGGCAAATGACTCGTCAATCGATATCAGTCGTGCCTCTACAGCCACCATATATATTATTGGAGCCACCAACTTCGTCAACTATCACGATGTGTCGGGCAATGCCGACAAGCGTTGCCAGGATATGATGAAGAAGGCATTAAAGAAGTCATACGCAAAACTTCTTGCCGATCATGTGGATAAGTATTGCGAGCAATTTGACCGTGTCGCTCTCGAAATCCCAATGACAAAGGCTTCTAAGGCAGAGACTGACATACGTGTTAAGAACTTCAATAATTCTGACGACCTCAATCTCATCGCCTTACTCTATCAGTATGGACGCTATCTGCTTATCTCCTCATCGCAACCGGGAGGTCAGGCAGCTAACCTGCAAGGCGTGTGGAATGGCGGTATGTATGCCCCATGGGACAGTAAATACACCATCAACATCAATGCCGAGATGAACTACTGGCCTGCCGAGGTGACCAACCTTTCGGAATGTCATGAGCCGTTCTTCTCTCTCGCCAATGACCTCTCCACTACGGGTGCCGAGGCTGCCAAGGTGCTATATGGTGCCAAGGGATGGGTGGCTCACCACAACACTGACCTTTGGCGAATAGCCGGACCAGTGGATGGCGCACATTACGGTATGTGGCCCAATGGAGGCGCATGGGCTGCGCAGCATTTGTGGCAGCACTATCTCTTCACTGGCGACAAGGACTTCCTGCGCAAGTATTATCCTGTGCTCAAAGGCTCTGCTGATTTCTATATGAGTCATCTCGTGAAGCATCCTAAGTATGGATGGCTCGTCACTGTGCCTTCGATGTCTCCCGAACATGGTTATCGTGGTGCAGGCTCCACCATCACAGCCGGATGCACGATGGACAACCAGATTGCCTTTGATGCCCTCAACTCCACATTGCTCGCCACCAAGGTGCTTGGCGGGAACGCACTGTATGAGGACTCGCTGACGCATACACTTGCCCTTTTGCCTCCCATGCAGATTGGAAAGCACAATCAGGTGCAGGAGTGGCTTGTGGATGCTGACAATCCTAAGGATAACCATCGCCATATATCACATCTCTACGGATTATATCCCAGCAATCAGATTTCCCCTACTCTCAATCCGCAACTCTTCCAGGCTGCACGCAACACGCTTATCCAGCGTGGCGACATGGCTACGGGATGGAGTATTGGATGGAAGATAAACTTCTGGGCTCGTATGCTTGATGGCAATCATGCCTTTAATATCATACGCAATATGCTCTGCCTGTTGCCGAGTGACGCTGTGGCAAAGGAACATCCAAATGGCAGGACATATCCCAACCTCTTTGATGCCCATCCGCCATTCCAAATCGATGGTAACTTCGGATTTACTGCGGGTGTGTCAGAGATGCTTCTGCAGAGCCACGACGGAGCAGTACACCTCTTGCCGGCATTGCCCGAGCGGTGGAGAACGGGTAGTGTGAAGGGACTTGTGGCGCGTGGCGCTTTTGTGGTTGATATTGAGTGGGATGGAGCACAACTCTCCAAAGCTCGCATCATCTCCCGCCGTGGCGGCACATTGCGCTTGCGCTCATATATCCCCCTCAAAGGCGACGGACTGAAGATTGCCTCGGGTTTATGTCCCAATGAATTGCTCGCTCCCGCCGAGGTGAAGGCTCCCAAGGTATCCGACGAGATACGCCCTCAGTCGCCGGTTATTCCGCGAGTGTATGAGTATGACATTGAAACAGTTCCGGGACAGATAATAAATGTAATGAGATAGCCCCCTCTAACTCCCCGAGGGGGAGATATACAATGAAATAAATATTTAGTAATTAAAATGAAGAGATTAATAATTGGAATGTTGTCGTTTGCCACAGTGATGACGGCAACGGCTGAAACGAGAGAAATAGTCAGTCCCAATGGCGGACTGAAAGTATGCGTAAGCGATGATGGTGGTAAGGCTGCATATACGGTGTCGCTTAATGGTGCGACATGTATAGAGACCTCGCCACTCGGCATCGTGCTCAACTTTGCCGACTATACCTCTGGCTTGAAGATGGCTCAGGGTGAGGCGCAAAGGACAGTGGATGTAGATTATTCGCTCCGCAATATCAAGCGCTCGCATGTAAGTCATAAGGCATCGGAGATGGTGATACCGTTTACCAAGGATGGCAAACCGGTATTTGACGTTGTGATGCATGTGGCAGACAATGATGTGGCGTTCAAATATCATATCCATGCCAAGGGCGAGACACAGGTGGCAGTGGTGAAGGAGGAGAATACCGGTTTTACTTTGCCCGAAGGAACAACAACATTCCTCTGTCCGCAGAGTGCCCCTATGCATGGCTTTGCCCGCACATCTCCGAGCTATGAGACCAACTACACACTTGATGACACAATGGGTAAGAACGGATGGAATGAGGGATATTCATTTCCGTGTCTGTTTAAAATGAATAATGATGCTTGGGTGCTGATTTCCGAGACTGGCATTGACGGCAGCTATTGCGCCGGACGATTGCTTAACAAGGGCGGCTCAGCCTACGCCATGGGTCAACCCCAAAAGGGCGAGATGAATGGAGTGGGGGATGTGTCTCCTGCCATTGCTCTCCCGGGCGATACTCCTTGGCGCACCATCACCATAGGCGAGAGTCTTGCTCCCATTGTCGAGACCACCATACCATTTGATGTCGTGAAACCTAAGTATGCCGCCAAGAGCGAAGCTAAGTACGGACGCGGTTCGTGGAGTTGGATTATCGGTATGGACCCCTCGTGCAACTTCGACGAGCAGAAGCGTTATATCGACTTCTCTGCCGCCATGGGTTATGAGTCAGTGCTCATCGATGCCCTTTGGGACACTCAGATTGGTCGCGAGAAGATTGCCGAACTGGCACGCTACGGCAAGTCAAAGGGTGTGTCTCTATATCTTTGGTATAACAGTAATGGTGCATGGAACGATGCTCCCCAAGGTCCACGTCATCTGATGGACAAGTCGCAAGCCCGTCGCGCCGAGATGGCATGGATGCAGAGCATTGGTATTCGTGGTATCAAGGTGGATTTCTTCGGTGGCGACAAGCAACCTATGATGCAGCTTTATGAGGATATCCTTGCCGATGCCAATGACTTCGGACTTCTCGTCATCTTCCATGGTTGCACCTTGCCCCGTGGTTGGGAACGTATGTTCCCTGCCTATGCAGCATCCGAGGCTGTGCTCGCCAGCGAGAATCTTCATTTCTCACAGGGTATGTGTGATGCCGAGGCTCGCAATGCTTGTATCCATCCCTTTATCCGCAACACCGTCGGTTCGATGGACTTCGGTGGCTCCACGCTCAACAAGTTCTATAATGCCAACAACAAGACTGGCAGTCAGCGCAAGACCTCTGATGTCTTTGCCCTTGCCACTGCCATCATGTTCCAGAGCCCCGTGCAGCACTTTGCCCTTGCGCCCAACAATCTCGACGACGCTCCATCATGGGCAATCGATTTCATGAAGAAGGTGCCCACCACATGGGACGACGTGAAGTTTATCGATGGTTATCCCGGTAAGTATTGCATCATGGCCCGTCGCACAGGCGACAAATGGTATGTTGTGGGTATCAATGCCCAGGAGACTCCCGTCAAGCTCAAGCTCTCTCTTCCGATGTTCCCCGCAGGCAGTCAGCTGAGTGTTTATTCAGATACCGACAAGCTCGAAGGCTCATTGAAGACAGTGAAGCTCTCCAAGAAGCAGCAACTGCAAATCTCCATCCCCTGCAATGGTGGATTGGTGATAACTGAATAATATGACAAAACAATTTATTATTGATATGAAAAGACTTTTTATCGCCGTTCTGGCTCTCTGGTCGGTTATGACAGTAAAGGCACAGGACGAAAATTTCTACATTTATCTGTGTTTCGGACAGTCGAACATGGAAGGTAATGCGCGTTATGAAAAGCAGGACATGGAGGGCGTGAGTCCGAGATTCGTGTCGATGGCTTCGATGGACGATGCCAAGTTGGGATGGAAAAAGGGTGAGTGGCACACTGCGGTTCCGCCTCTTTGCCGCCCCTACACGGGATTGACACCAGCCGACTATTTCGGTCGGCAGATGGTGCAGCGTCTGCCCGAGAACATCAAGGTGGGAGTGATTAACGTGGCTATCGGAGGATGTGGCATCGAGCTCTTCGACAAGTATAACTATGCCTCCTATCTCGAAAAGCAGCCCCAGTGGATGAAGAACATGACCAAGGACTATGACGACAATCCCTACGCACGTCTTGTGGAATTGGCAAAGATTGCCAAAAAGCAGGGAGTGATCAAGGGTATGCTCATGCTTCAGGGCGAGACAAACACCGGTCAGCAGGACTGGCCCGAAAAGGTGAAGAAGGTGTATGAGAACCTGCTCGCCGACCTCGGTCTTAATGCCAACGACGTGCCTCTCTTTGCAGGTGAGGTTGTGGGCAAGGAGGTGGGAGGACGTTGTGCCGCCCATAATGCGATAATCAACAAGTTGCCCGAGGTGATTCCCACGGCTCATGTTGTGTCATCCAAAGACTGTCCCTGTGCCAAGGACTCGCTCCATTATACCGCAGAGGGCTATCGTATCATCGGCAAGCGTTTCGCCGAGAAGGTGCTGTCGGTGCAGAGCGGATTCAAGAACCCGATGATGTGGGCTGACGTGCCCGATCCCGATGTCATCCGTGTGGGTGATGATTACTGGCTCGTATCTACTACCATGCACCTCATGCCCGGTGCCCCGGTGATGCACTCCAAAGACCTTGTCAACTGGAAGACCGTGAGCTATGTATTCCCCTCTCTCCACGACACACCAAAGTATGACATGCAGGAGGGAACTGTGTATGGACGCGGTCAGTGGGCAACATCACTGAGATACCATAACGGCTTGTATTACATATATTTCTCTCCCAACGACGCTCCGTATAAGGGATATGTATATACATCCAAAGACCCGCGCGAGGGATGGACACTTGCCCATCGCATTCCCCATTTCCACGATGCCTCGCTCTTCTTCGACGACGATGGTAGGGCTTACGTGTTCTATGGCACTGGAGAGATGAAGGAACTGCTGCCCGACCTGAGCGGTGTGAAGGAAGGCGGACTGAGCGGCAAAGTGTTTGAGCGTGACGCCGAGGAGAACGGATTGCTCGAAGGCAGTCGATTTATCAAGCACGACGGCAAGTATTATCTCATCATGATTTCATGGCCTCAAGGCAAGCCCCGCCGTCAGGTGGTGTATCGTGCCGACAAGATCGACGGTCCATACGAGAAGAAGGTGATACTTGAATCGAAATTCGGAGGATTCCCCTATGCCGGACAGGGAACAATCGTGGATGACGGCAAGGGCAACTGGTATGGCGTCATCTTCCAGGATCGTGGTGGAGTAGGGCGCGTGCTTACTCTCATGCCTTGCACATGGAAGGACGGATGGCCTATGCTTGGCGACGAGAACGGAAAGATTCCCACATATATGGGCAAACCGATGGGAGGATATGACGGCGGACAGATTGTGTCGAGCGACGAGTTTGATTCCGACAAGATGAATATCGACTGGCAGTGGAACCATAATCCTATCAACGAGGCATGGTCGCTCACTGAGCGCCCGGGATTCATGCGTCTCAAGACGAGTAGGGTGGTGCCAAATCTTTACCTCGCCCCTAACACTCTGACACAGCGCATGGAAGGTCCAGGATGTAAGGGTATCGTCAAGATGGACATCTCGAAGATGAAGGACGGTGACGTGGCAGGATTCAGTGCATTCAACGGTGATGCCGGTGTCGTTCAGGTGAAGAAGCAGGGCAAGAAGGTGATTCTCGTTGCCGAGAGCCAAAGCTGCAAGATGTCCGACAAGGAGAAACTCATCACCGATGTTACAATCACCGAGGCTTATAGCCAAGAGCTTGACAAGAAGGTAAAGGATGTATATTTCCGAATAGATGCCGACTTCCGCCCCGGTAAGGACCTCGCCACCTTATATTATAGTATAGACGGTGAGAACTGGACAAAGGTGCTGAGCGACTATAAGATGATATTCGACTATCGCCGCTTCTTCATGGGCTCCAAGTTTGCCATCTTCAACTATGCCACAAAGAAGAAGGGCGGATACGTTGATGTTGACTGGTTCCACTATGAGAGAATTAAGAATTAAAAATTAAGAATTAAGAAAAATAGATATGAAGAAGAAACTGATTGTTGCAGCCTTGTCAATGGTTGCTACTCTGGCTACAGCCCAGAACCCCTATCTCCCTCTGTGGGAGCATTTGCCCGACGGAGAGCCTCGCGTGTTTGAGGATCCCGACAACCCCGGCAAGATGCGTGCCTATATCATTGGTTCGCATGATGTGAAATTCACTGAGTATTGTGGTAATGACATCCGTATCTGGTCAGCACCCGTGGAAGACCTCACCAACTGGCGCGACGAGGGTCCGGTGTTCAGTCATTACGTTAATGGCAAGTGGGACACGATGTTCGCTCCCGACCTTGTGGAGGTGAAGGACAAGACCACTGGCAAGAAGACCTATTGGCTCTATCCCCACTCACGCGGATGGCGCCGTGTGCCGATGGTATGCAAGGGCGACCGACCCGACGGGCCTTTCACTCCAGTCAACCTCAATGCCGATGGCACAGCTTGTGTCGATGGTTCGATAATCGACTTCGACCCTTCTGTGTTTGTTGAGAATATCACCAACAAGAAAGACCCCGACTATGCCCGCGGTTTCCGTGCATACGTCTTCTATGGTTTCCGTCATTCCACCGCATTTGAGCTTGACCAGGACAATATGTATGCCGTGCGTCCGGGAACAGAGATTCACGACTACTTCATTCCTGCCAGTGAGCGTTACGGTGTGATACGCGACCCCCAGGGCACACAATATCCTGCCCTCTATAAGGGACAGAACCCTGGCGACTTCAACTTCTTTGAGGCATCCAGCATTCGTCAGGTGGGCAACAAGTATGTGATGGTGTTCTCGGGATATAGCGGACCGGAATATGGACAAGGCTCCACCAATTCCGCCTTGCGTTATGCTTACGGCGACTCGCCCCTTGGCCCATGGCGCTCGGGAGGTGTCTTGGTTGACTCTCGCGGTATTGTTCCCAATGAAGACGGAACACATCTCGTTGGTATGAATGCCGCCCACAACACCCATGGTTCTATCCAGGAAATCAACGGTCAGTGGTATGTCTTCTATCATCGTCCTCCCCGCGGCTTCGGTTTCGCACGTCAGGCTATGGTTGCCCCCATCAAGATTGAGTGGGACAAGAAAGCAGTGGCTAAGGGTGGACAGGTGCGCATCACGGCATACGACCCATACGCCAAGAACAACGAGTGGACAGCCGAGGCTTCCGACGGTATGAAATACACTGGTGCCGAGGTGACAAGCGAGGGATTCAATATCTTCGGACTTCCTCCCTACGCTTATTACTCAGCCGGAATAGCTTGCTACATGAGTGACCAGCAGTGGATGCAGGACAACTTCGACGTATGGAACAACAGTATGGATCTCGCAGGAGTGAAGAATGGCGGAGTTGTTGGTTTCAAGTACTTCGGTTTTGGCGGTCTTGCCCAGCACACCAAGGGCATCAAACCATTTGAGGGTACAAAGCAGGGCGACAACACCAAGTTCTGCATTAATATGACATCCAAGGGCAAGGGAGCCTTCCGCGTGCGTGTGATGCTCGATGGTCCTTATGCCAATACCACATGGAACGGTAAGGAGATTGCCGTTGTGGATGTGCCTGCAAATGCAGCCAAGGAGGCTAAGACCTACGAGGTGGCTGTGCCTGCCGTTGAGGGACTCACAGGCAAGCATGCCATTTATCTCGTGGTAGAGGGAGCAGGCAATGAGCCTCTTGTTGACTTCCACGGTATAGGTTTTGCCAAGGCTGACAAACCATGCCAGCGTCCCGTGGTTCCCACTGTTTCCATCCTCGTTGACGGCAAGGCAGTGGCAATGCCCTCTAAGCCCGTTTTCTCCACCAATGACAATGGTATTATGGACCTCACCAATTATCAGGTTTATGCTCCTCTGAAACCCAATTCCACCATCATAGTAGTGACAAATGGCGGTTCGGTGAAGAGAGAGATTGGCAAGATTATTGACGGTAGAGCCACTGTGAAATGTACATTCAATGGTAAGGAGAAGGTATATAAGATAAATTGATATTATTATAATAATCTAAAATAATAAAGCTCCTGCCATTTTGGTAGGAGCTTTATTTATGATTACAGGTTTACACTTACTGCCTTTCCAGAGTATTTCAGAGTCTGTGTATTGTCTGTGCCAACAGTGCGGACGTTGAAGGTGCGCTGTTGTAACATTCCCGGGAACTCGCCCTGGCGGTCTTCTATGGTAAGCGTGCGCTTCTTGTCGTTCCATTTCATTGTTATTGTGGAATAAACTCCGCGCTCGTAGTTGTAGTTGTCGCCCTCGTCCTCATAGAGTGTGAAAACGGCATCCTTGCCGGGATAAACCACGATGTCGAGGTTGTCCCACTGCTTCTCCTGTGCATACTGCATCACGGGAGCAAAGGGCAGAATGCTACCCGCCTTGACGAACATAGCTGCACGGTCGATGGTGGAAGGAATAGTGACGTCGCGTCCGCCCTTATATAGCTTCTCAGTATAGAACTCATACCAGTCGGCTCCCTTCGGCAAATATTTCGTCACGGTCTTCTGCTCAGAGAAATCGTATTTTAATATTTTAATATTTTCATCCTTTAATTCTTTGTTGTCCCATCCGCTCATTGCGTCCTCGTTGAATATCTTCTCCTCGGTGTATTGCGGGTCGAGGATAGGAGTGGCGAGAATGGAGCGCCCGAACATAAACTCGTCGCCCATATCCCATGTTCGCTTGTCGTCGGCGAAGTCATATACAAGGGCGCGTAGATAGCTCTCGTTTGCGGATGTTACCTGCCATGCTGTACTATATAAATAAGGTAAGAGACGATAGCGCAGACGGATGTTGCTCTCAATGGCATCATAGATCGGCTCGCCCTTTTTGCCAAACTGATAAATCTCGCGAGGTGCATCGGCTCCGTGACTGCGGAATACGGGGCAGAACAAGCCATATTGCAACCAGCGCACGTAAAGCTCCTGATATTGCGGATTGCGTGGAGCCGAACCAGGTCCGTTGGTGTTATATGAAGCACAGAAGAAACCACCGATGTCGGAGTTGAAGTTAGGACATCCCGTCATGGTGTAGTTGAGTCCTGCGGGCACCTGCTTGCGCAGCATGTCCCATGTTGAGGCCACGTCGCCCGACCATAGTCCTGAACCGTAGTGCTGTTGTCCGGCAAAAGCCGAGCGGGTCATGATGAACACTCGCTTGTCCTCGGATGTGCGGCGTTGCTTGTCATATACTCCCTTCACAGTCATGAGCGGGAAGGCATTGCGCACACTGCGCCACGAACCCATGGCGGTGAGATGGTTGTAGTGGGTGTCGTTGGCATCGAAGAAATCGGGGTCGGTGGAGTCCATCCACCATGCGTCTATGCCATAGTTGAAGAGTGTCTTCAGATGATCCCAATATATTTGACGTGCCACGGGGCTATAGGCGTCATACACCCTTACGCCCGAGGGATAATCCATGCGTGGAGGCCAGATGTGCGACAGTCCGCTCTGCGGCCATGTCTGGAAGTTGAAGAGCAATCCCTTCTCGTCGAGCTTTCGATACTGTTGTGTCATCGGACCGAAGCTCGCCCAGATGGAGATCATGATATGGGCATTGTTTTTGTGTACAAAGTCAATCATCTGCTTGCCGTCGGTAAATTGATCTGAGAGGAAGTCCATCGCATTCCACAAGTAGTTGCTGCCCCAGTACTGCCAGTCCTGGATGATACCGTCGAGTGGCACCTGCAGGCGGCGATAGTTATCCACCACTTCCATCAGTTCTTTGGATGACTTGTAACGCTCGCGGCACTGCCAGTAGCCGTAGGTCCACAGGGGGAACATAGGTACGTCGCCCGATAGCTGGCGCATGCACGCGTTCACGCCGTCGGCGTTCTTGCCGTACATGAAGTAATAGTCGGAGCAGTCGCCCACCTCGGCTCTGAATGTCATACCGTTGGCATTGTCCTCAAATAGGGCACGGCTATAGGAGTCCCAATATATTCCCCATCCCTTCACCGACTGTATCACGTTCTGAAAGTCCTCGAGATTGGATTGCTCGACATGCTTGCTGAGGTTGCGGCGGTTGAGTCGGCCGTCCTGCACAGTGCCGAGACCGTAGATTGGTTCGTTTTTATCGAGCTGGTATGTCTGTGTTACGATGAATCGTCCCTTGTCGGTGCCCTCCGTGCGAGGCTCGAATGTGGTAGCTTTTTCCTTTAGCAGTGCCTTGCCCTTGGATGTGGCGAAGGAGAGAAGACCTGTGCGGCGGTCTATGGTTACAACAAGAGATTCTGACTTCAACCTTACGGCAGAAGCATTAGGAGTGACATTGATAGAGAGTGAGGATTGAGGCTCCAGAGTGACCACCTCGCTCTTGGTTTGGGGAGCAGTGGTGCCTACGGGGTGCTTTGTCACGCGCACGATGTCGGGGGTGTAGAAGGTGACTCGGCATACATTGCCTCCGGCTTCCACTTCGGCATGTGGTTTTGGTTTGCCTTCGTTGTTGGCAAGTGCAACAGATGCCATTATGGCAAAGGCTGCGATGAATAGTTTTCTCTTTTTAATCATAGTTGAATATGGTTTTTGATTATTTCGTTTGCAAAGATACTCATTTTCCATCAAAATATCAAGTGATAATGTTTCTTTCTTTTTCTGTTTTGTTTCATATTTGCCAATTTCAATAATTAAGTGATGCAAAAGCGTCATACTGCTAGGGGAATATGTATGTATTATTTTAGCCAAGAATATGTCATAATGAAACATTAGGCAAACTATTTGAAACAATAATTATAGGTTTTCTCGTGATAAATGGCTAACTTTGCAGCCGAAATAGAAATAAATTAATAACAGATAGAAAACAATTATGAAAAAATCTCTATTGACAATGGTTGCAGCGGGCTTTATGGCTACAGGCGCGATGGCGCAGTCTGCAACATTCAAGTATTTCAGCTACGAGGGTAACGATAGCCGATTCGACAAGACTATCGACAATGCCAACGAGTATTTCAATCCCGTGATGGCAGGATTCTATCCCGACCCATCCATCTGCCGCAAGGGCGACACCTACTATCTCGTCAACTCGTCGTTCTCGTTCTTCCCCGGAGTGCCTATCTTCGAGAGCAAGGACCTTGTCAACTGGAAGCAGATAGGACATGTGCTCGACCGCGAGAGCCAGTTGCCACTTGGCAACCAGAATGTGTCGGGCGGTATCTTCGCCCCAGCAATCTCCTACAACGAGAAGAACAAGACATTTTATATGATCACCACAAACGTGGGCAAGGGCAACTTCTATGTCAAGACCCAAGACCCCGCCAAGGGATGGAGCGACCCAATCTATCTGAAGGAAGTGGGCGGCATCGACCCCTCGTTCTTCTTCGACAAGAACGGCAAGGCTTATATCGTCAACAACGATGCCCCGTCAAGTAAGCCCAATTATGAGGGCGAGCGCTCGATATGGATTCACGAGTTCGACGTGAAGAACGATTGTGTAATTGGTGAGCAGAAGGAAATCCTAAGGGGCGGTACCCACGTGGTGAAGAACCCGATATGGATTGAGGGCCCTCACCTCTTCAAGGTGGGCAAGTATTATTACCTGATGTGCGCCGAGGGCGGTACATGCGACTTCCATAGTGAGGTGATACTCAGGGCAAAAGACCCTATGGGACCTTGGGAGGAATACACCGAGGGCAATCCTATCCTGACACAGCGCGTGGGACTCGATCCCAATCGTCCCGACATCGTGACAAGTGCCGGACATGCCGACATCGTACAGGGACCAAAGGGCGACTGGTGGGCAGTGTTCCTTGCATGCCGCCCATATCAGGATGATTTCTATAATACAGGTCGCGACACGTATCTCTTGCCCGTGACATGGAAAGACGGATGGCCCACTATTCTCGAAAGCGGACGCGTAGTGCCCACAGTCAACAAAAAAGAGGGTTTGCAGTATGAGGCAGGTCTTTGCAATACCGGCAATTTCAGTTATGTAGATCGCTTTGACAGTCAGCAGCTCGACATGCGCTGGATGTATCTGCGCAATCAGGACTTCTCTAATTATAGCCTCGGCAGCAACGGATTGACTATCAAGGCCTCAGATGCCAATATCCATGAGGTTAAACCCATCACTGCCGTATTCCGTCGCCAGCAGCACAACACCTTCACTGCTGAGACCGAAGTTACCTTCACTCCCGCCAATGACAAGGAGCTGGCAGGCTTCGTCCTCCTGCAGAACGAGCGTTACAACTTCACTTTCGGCAAGACGAAGGTGGGCGGTCGCACTGCCATCGTCCTCACGCGAGCCGAGAAGGACAATGTGGTTGTAGGCTCTAAGTTCCTCTGCGAGAAATGTGCCGAGAAACCCTTGAAGTTGCGCATCCATGGTGATGGTCGCTACTATGATTTCAGCTATTCGTTCGACGGACAGAAGTGGGAGACAATAGCCCAGGGTGTTGATGCCGTCAACCTGAGCACCCATCAGTCGGGCGGCTTCATCGGAGCCTGCATCGGACTGTATGCCACTAAGAAGAAGTAACTTGTTTTTCTCAAGATAGGGAGTTAAAGGAGTTAAGCCAAATGTTTTTGCGGTTATTACTATGCACAATACTATTGTCTTTAACTTCTTTAACTTCCTTAAAATATCCCTTAATCCCCTTGAATTAATAATTATTCTTAATAAATTTTGTCGTCTGAATGATTTTTGCTACCTTTGTAGCCACTATAAATATTTGTTTAAGAGATGGACGACGAAATACTTCAATCACAAGAACAATCCACGGTGGAATACACCGACGACAATATCCGCCACCTGTCGGATATGGAACATGTGCGCACACGCCCGGGTATGTACATCGGTCGCCTTGGCGACGGATCGCTGCCCGAGGATGGTATATACGTGCTGCTGAAGGAGATCATTGACAACTCAATCGACGAATTCAAGATGCATGCGGGCGACCGTATCGAGATAACCGTTGACGAGCAGTTGAGAGTGACGGTGAGGGACTATGGTCGAGGCATACCCCAAGGCAAGCTCATCGAGGCGGTGAGTGTGCTCAATACGGGTGGAAAATACGACTCAAAGGCGTTCAAAAAGAGCGTCGGACTCAACGGAGTGGGCGTAAAAGCGGTCAATGCGCTCAGTTCTCACTTCGAAGTGCGCTCTTTCCGCGACGGTCAGGTGCGCTCCGCAACATTCGAAAAGGGCATATTGCAGACCGACACTACCGAGCCGACAACCGACGAGAACGGCACCTATATCTTCTTCGAGCCCGATAACTCTCTGTTTCTCAACTACTCCTTCCACGACGACATCATCGAGACCATGCTCCGCAATTACACCTATCTCAACACGGGGCTTGCCATCATGTATAACGGAAGGCGCATACTTAGCCGCAACGGACTCAAAGATCTTCTCAACGACACGATGACGGGTGACGGTCTTTATCCTATCATCCACCTCAAGGGCGAGGACATCGAGATTGCCTTCACCCATGCCAACCAATATGGCGAGGAGTATCACTCGTTCGTCAACGGTCAGCATACCACCCAGGGCGGTACTCATCAGAGTGCCTTCAAGGAGCATATCGCCAAGACCATCAAGGAGTTCTACAACAAGAACTTCGAATATGGCGACATCCGCAACGGCATTGTGGCTGCCATAGCCATCAACGTTGAGGAGCCGATGTTCGAGAGTCAGACCAAGATCAAGCTCGGTTCGCTGACGATGGTGCCAAATGGCGGAGTGAGCATCAACAAGTATGTGGGCGACTTTATCAAGACCGAGGTGGATAATTATCTCCACAAAAATGCCGACGTGGCTGAGGTGATGCAGCAGAAGATTCAGGAGAGCGAGCGCGAGCGCAAGGCCATGGCGGGTGTCACCAAACTTGCCCGCGAGCGTGCCAAGAAAGCCAATCTCCACAACCGCAAGTTGCGCGACTGCCGCATACACTTCAGCGATGCCAAGAACGACCGCAAGGAGGAGAGCTCCATCTTCATCACCGAGGGCGACTCTGCCAGCGGAAGCATAACGAAGAGCCGCGATGTCAACACTCAGGCGGTGTTCTCGCTCAGGGGAAAGCCCCTCAACTCCTTCGGCCTCACCAAGAAGGTGGTGTATGAGAATGAGGAGTTTAATCTCCTTCAGGCTGCCCTCGACATCGAGGACGGACTCGACACACTGAGATACAACAAGGTGATAGTGGCTACGGATGCCGATGTCGATGGCATGCACATCCGCCTGCTTATCATCACCTTCTTCCTGCAGTTCTTCCCCGAATTGGTGAAGAAAGGCCATGTGTATGTGCTGCAGACGCCTCTCTTCCGCGTGCGCAACAAGCGGACGAAGATCAAGAACAAGGATGTGGTGGCAGCCGAGGCTGCCAAACCGCAGGCTAAGAAGACCGACTTCATCACCCGTTATTGTTATAGCGAGGAGGAGCGACTGAACGCCATCGCCCAACTTGGTCCCGACCCCGAGATCACCCGATTCAAGGGTCTTGGCGAGATTTCGCCCGAGGAGTTTGCCGGATTCATCGGTCCCGACATGCGCCTTGAGCAGGTCACTCTCCACAAAAATGACCAGGTGCAGAAGCTCCTCGAATACTACATGGGCAAGAACACCATGGAGCGACAGAACTTCATCATCGACAACCTCGTCATCGAGGAAGACCGCCCTGAGGAGGAATGAGGAATTAGGAATTAGGGATGAGGAATTAGGAATTAGGGATGAGGAATTAGGAATTAGGAATTAAGAATAGCCACCGTTCTCGGCAGTTTTGCTGCCGAGCCCAAATACAAATATGAAGACAAGAGCAACAATAATAGCCATGCTGCTGGCGATGACCATCCCAGCCATGGCACAGATGAGAATGAACATCGGCGACGACAGTCCCCTGCGCAAGTTGCAGATAGCCGAACTGGCCATCAGCAATCTGTATGTGGATGATGTGGATGAGGGCAAGCTCGTGGAGGATGCCATACGTGGCATGCTCGAAAAGCTCGACCCCCATTCCTCTTATTCCACCCCCAAGGAGGTGAAGGCGCTTAACGAGCCCCTCACCGGCAGCTTTGATGGCATCGGAGTGCAGTTTAATATGGTGGAGGACACGCTCCTCATCATCCAACCCGTCACGGGTGGCCCTTCGGAGAAGGTGGGCATTGTGGCAGGCGACCGTATCATTTCGGTCAACGACACCGCCATTGCCGGCGTCAAGATGTCGAAAGAGGATATCATGCGCCGACTGCGCGGGCCCAAAGGCACCAAAGTGGTGCTGGGCATAGTGAGAAGAGGTATCAATGATATACTTACCTTTAAGGTCACCCGCGACAAGATACCCGTCAAGTCCATCGATGCCGTCTATATGATACGTCCCGAGGTGGGATATGTGCGCATCGGCAATTTCGGTGCCACCACCCATGATGAGTTCTGCGAGGCACTCGCCAAGCTCTCCAAGCAGGGAATGCGCAATCTCATTCTCGACCTTCAGGGCAACGGCGGTGGCTATCTGCAGGCTGCCGTGAATATCGCCAACGAATTTCTGCAGAGGGGCGACCTCATCGTCTATACCGAGGGTCGGCGTATGTCGCGCAGCGACTATAGGGCCAAGGGCAACGGCAAATTCCTCGACGGCAAGATTGTGGTGCTCATCGACGAATATTCGGCCTCGGCTGCCGAGATTGTCACGGGTGCCATTCAGGATCAAGACCGCGGAGTTGTCGTAGGTCGCCGCTCCTTTGGCAAGGGACTCGTGCAGAGACCCGTGGATCTGCCCGACGGTTCGATGATTCGCCTCACCGTCTCGCATTATTACACCCCAGCCGGACGTTGCATTCAGAAGCCCTATACCAAGGGCGACAGTAAGGATTATGCCATGGATGTGGTGAATCGACTCAAGCATGGCGAACTGACCAGTGCCGACAGTATTCACTTTGCCGACTCTCTCAAGTGCTACACCCTGCGCGAGCATCGCCCCGTGTATGGCGGTGGCGGTATCATGCCCGACTATTTCGTGCCGCTCGACACCCTCGCCTATACCAAGTTCCATCGCGAACTATCTGCCAAGAGCTATATCATTAATGCCAACCTCAAATACGTGGATGCCAATCGCAAGGCTCTCAAGAAGCGATGGACATCGTTCGACGAGTTCCGCCGCGATTTCACATTCCCCCGCGAGGTGATCGACAAGATGATTGCCGATGCCGCCAAGGACAAGGTGGTGCCCAAGGACGACGCCGAACTGCAAAAGACGCTTCCCAAGCTCTCGATGCAGCTCAAGGCTCTCGTGGCGCGCGACCTCTGGGAGATGAGCGAATATTTTGCCATCATCAACGAGGACAGCGAGATTGTGCGCAAGGCGGTGGAAGTAATTAAGAATTAAGAATTAAAAATTCAGAATTAAAGTTGGGCTACGCACAGTTTATTTAGGCACGGAAATCCACGGCTTTAAAAAAAGACACGGCTGGGCTGCGCGATGGTTGAGGGCTTTATATGCTAAAGGCTATACTAAAGACAACCTCATGCGACCCGCGCACAAAGCAAATTAAGCCGTGGCTTGCGAGCAGCAAGCCGTAATCACGGAGTGCCGTGTTTTTATCAATGCGGAGCCAAGCCGTGTCTTTGAAAAAGCCGTGTCAATCCGTGCCAAAAATAAAAATCTGTGGTCAAAAAAACTCTGTAGATTAGATATGAGGAATTTGCGATTATCAATATTATTAATAATCATAGGCTCCACCCTCGGCTCCAAAGCCCAAGAGGTGGAGCCTCTTATTGAGGCGGAGTGGGGGCAGGATTATCCTTATAATCTGCTGTGCGACCCTCTGAAGAATGACACCACGGGCACCAAGCACGTGCTCGCGGGATGTGCCCCTATCGCCATGTCGCAGACCATGCGCCATTTCCGCTCGCCCGTGTCATCCCCGTTATTGGGCAACCATTATGAATACGACTGGATGTTTGCCCATCACACCGACTCGCTCACCGACGACGAGCGCCTCGCCGTGGCTAATCTCGTGCGCGACTGCGGACGTGCGGCTGGCACTAAATACACCCAGACATCGGCTTCCACCAAGCTCAACAGTATCGTCTTAGCCCTCAAGCAGTATTTCGGCTACAACAAATACATGCACATCCTCGACCGCAAGTTCTTCACCGGTCTCGAAGGGCGCAAGGCATGGATGAACACTATCAAGCGCGAACTCGCTGCCGGACGGCCCGTGATTCTCAGAGCCGAACGCAGCAAGACCTACGCCCACGTGTTCATCGTGGATGGTTGCACCGACTCCACCCTGCATTGCAACTTCGGGTGGTATGGCAAGAGCAACGGATATTACGATCCTGACACTCTCCACGGATTCCGCACCAACCAAAGGATTATCATCGGCGTCACTCCGAAAACCGCAAAAGTCAATGAGCGCAAGATCCACCTGGTGAAGCCTGGAACGCTCAAGGACAAACTGCTCGCCAACGACTGGCGCTCGGTGTATAGTCTGCAAGTGTCGGGCTCGCTCGGCACCGAGGATTTCGCCCTCTTGCGCCAACTCTGTGGCGGCGGCGTTAAGGGCGAGCGCAACGGCAATGTGTGCATCCTCGACCTCACCCGCACCACGGCGCTCTCCATTCCCGCGAAAGCCTTTTATGGATGCGAGAATCTCACCCACGTCACCCTCCCGTATAGTGCCAAGGTGATAGCCCGGCAGGCGTTTGCCAACTGTCAGAAGCTCAACGGCGTGCACATATATGATAATGTGGACGAGATAGGGCAAAGCGCCTTCGCAGGATGTTTCAATCTCTACGACATCGCCTTGCCGCAGTCGCTCGCCACAATAGGGTCGAATGCCTTCAACAGTTGCACGTCGCTGCTCTCACTGCGTCTGCCCCCTTCGGTGAAGACCATCGACAGCGGAGCCTTCGCCCACTGCTCCAAACTCGCCTTCCTCTCTATGCCCAAGTCGGCACGCCTACTTGGCAACGGCATCATTACGGGCTGCAAGACACGCCGAATTCAGCGCTACTGACCAATGCCTGATTATGCTCGTAGGCTGCATCTCGTCCTCATTGAAGGTGAGGGTGATTTTCTTGCCTGCCTTCGCAGCCTTGGCTATGCGGTTG
The DNA here is from genome assembly GCA_945830345.1 of uncultured Prevotella sp. GTDB lineage: Bacteria > Bacteroidota > Bacteroidia > Bacteroidales > Bacteroidaceae > Prevotella. Next base: position 9,031 of record CALZYS010000013.1, on the reverse strand, counting down.
ATGAGTCGTGCGAGATGATGACGGCCCTTATACACCGCCCCGGGAATGAGGCGGTCGCCCACAACCACTGCCTGCTCTTTCCATGCCGAAATGAACGAATGTCCGGCTATGATTATCCTCTCCGTTGCTGTGTCGTCAACGTAGGATAGTGTATATTTTTCACCGTCTTTTCTCAGGTAGGCCTTGTATGTGCCAGCCTTCACCTTGTTGTCGTGGTATTCCACGGTGTAGGGGATGGCCATCTTGCCATTCACCAACATTTGGCCTTCGGTGTATAGGCCATTGTCGCCCCAACGTCTTATTTCTATCTTCATTTTTATTCAATTTTTCAATTCTTAATTTTTAATTCTTAATTCTTAATTCTTAATTCTTAATTTTTAATTTCCCCATCCTCCAAGCATCAGAAAAGTCCTTGCATCCCTCGGGCAGGGAGTGATGACGGAGGGTGATGCCGATGTTGGTAGCCAAGAGCGCCAACTGATTGCCCAACTCCGTACCCGCACGGTCGTTGTCGGGCCAGATGTCAAGTTCGAGGTTGTCCCCAAGCCTTGCCGCCGCCTCGCCAATGAGTTGGCGGTCGTCGTAGGTGAGCAATGTGGCCGACGGGATGGCTATCGCCTTTAACCCCGCCGTGAGCATGGCAAGACAGTCGCTCACCCCCTCGGCTATGTGCAGATGGTCGCCAGGGGCGAGTTGCGCCAGTTGGGGAGCGTTGAAGATGATGCTCTGCGCCCCCTTCGGGAATTGAAACCGTGGTTTCTTCTCGCTGCCGAGATAGCGTGCCTGCAGATTCACCAACTGCCCTTCCACCGAGAAATAGGGGATGAGCAGCGAGGGGGCATTAAACCATCCGCCATGGAGATCGCCGCTCATCGGCACCTCCCTCGACAGACTGCCCAACCGCATCCGCTCTGCCACCTCGGGGCTTATCTTCCGCTCGTCAAACAGAAATCGGCGAGCCTCGCTGTTGAGCCGCGGATGCTCGATGAGCCTTGCCAGGTGGGGGAGGTCTGCCTTGTTGTCGGCAGCCTCCTTAGCATGATGTTCGGCAGATTTCGTGGATGAGCTTGAAGAGCAGGTGGCATTGTCGTCTTCGAGCCATCGGCATGCCTCGACAAATGAGCAGTTCTTCACCTGCATCACCAGGTCTATTGTGCTCGCTATGTGTTTGCCGCAGGTGAAGCAATGAGCCGTTCCGTTTTCATAAAAACGAAGTGACGGGTGACGGTCGGGCGAGTGGAACACGCAGTGAGCTTTCCTTCCCTTCACCTCAATGCCTAATCTCTTGGCTACCTCTACGATCGAAATTCCCTTGAGCTTGTCGATGTCAAAAGAGCTTCTCATATACGTCCTCTTCGCCTTCCACCTTCACTATCCACTTCTTCTTCAGCCACTTGAAGATGAACTTGCGTGTCTCGGTGACGAGTTTCATCTCCTCGCGCTTGGCATTGAGTTGCTGGCGGCTGAATCGCTTGGGCAGGCAGTCGTATATCGACTCGCTCTTGCAGTTGTCGTCGTCGCCATAGTTGATCACCTCCACGAGGTCCTCGTATTTCTTGCCGAAGAGTTTCATCTGTCCTGCAAGGATATAATCGGCGAAGAAATAATATAGCCTTCTCACCCTCGACCGCTTTTTGGGGTCTTCGCCCCATAGGTGATACACCATGGTGGCAAGTCTTGCGGCACTTGTTGAACTGCGTTTATAAAAGCTGTTGTGTGCGTAGGAGCCGGTCTTGTTCACCTCCTCGCGCTGCTTGTCACACCATGCCTTCTCGATGGCACGCCTCACCATGGGCGGAGTCACTCGGATGTCGCGCTCGGGCAGATTTGCCCACTCTGTCGAGCCGCTCTCCTTGGCCTCCTTCTCAATTTCCTCCATATCCTCTTTTGCCGAGTTGATGAAGATCATACCCAATTCCATTTTCTCACTTGCGGTCAACAGATACATCGACTTCGCAATCGTTGCCGTGAGATACCCCAAGGCAATCTCTTTTTCAATAATTGTTTCCTTTTTCATGATTATTTAAAATTTTTATTTAAGTTTTTAATACGTATCGCAAATTTTTACATTTTGAGATACTTTCTGAAAACATGATGTGTTGTGGAGTGTAAAACACTCCTACGTTGCCTCCCGCAGCATCTGACATTGAGAGTGTCAAATGCCGAAAAAGCGGCAAAAAAATCAATGAAAAGGATATTAACCCCATCACACAGCCTACGTAAGACCCCCGCCGTCTCTGGCATAAGGGTCGCAACGTAAGTAGGCATATATGTGGAGAGAGTTGTGTCGATGGTAAATAAAGTTGGGGCTTTGCTGGAATAAAAAAATCATTCTTCCGTTAGCGATAAGGCACAAAAAAACGAGGCGATATCCAAACAGGATATCGCCTCGTTATCATGATAGATATGGGATATATAGTCTAATTTTACGACTCGATTTTTATCATATTTTTTTTAAAGTGTATATAAGAATCACAGGGGAACAATAGTTACAAAGTTCTGATTTCTTCCTCCGTCAATCCTGTCATCTCAGATATGTCAGATGCAGAGAATCCTTTGGACTTCATTTTTCGTGCAATGACCTTTTTTTCCTCTACATGCCCTTCTGCACGTCCTTCCCTACGCGCCGAGTCAATAGAGTTCTTGATGTCGCGGTAGGCCTTGAGGCTGTCCTCGTACTCGCGAAGCTCCTCGGGGGTGAACTTGGCTATCTCGGCCTCCTTGAACAGGCGGTCGAACACTTTGTCGCGCAAAGCCTTGGGGCGGCTCTCCAACTTATATAGGTTCTTTAGAACGAAGAGCCATTTGTCGTAAAGCGTCTCCAACTCGTCCTCCTTCTTCTTGAACTTGGCAATCTCCACATATATGAAGTCGAGCTTCTTATAGAACACCTTGTTGGTCTTGATGTCACAGAGCTTCACGGTGTGGGTTATCTCCTTCTTATCGAAGGCATCCTCCTTCATGTCAAAGTTCAAAAGAGCCACGGTATAAACGCGTGAAAGTTTAAAGTCCCAGTCGGCACTTTTCTTCGCCTGTTCGCGAATGGGGAATGTGGAATAAAACAGTGAGCGGTCCTTGAAGAAGTCCTGATAGGCATTCTGCATCTCAACTATGAACTTCTCGTCGTTCTCGCCCTCGCAATACACGTCGAAAATTGCCTTGCGTGCCGAGGCGTTGTCGCCGAAATGCTCCGTGTTGAGATACTTCACGTCCTTGATAACCTGCTTGCCGTCAAACAGGCTATTGAGGAAGTTGATCAGCAGTTCCTTGTTGGGAGCAGTGCCGAATATGCGCTTGAAACCGAAGTCGGTCAGCAGACTGATGTATCTTTCTTCTATTGTTGCCATATTGTATTCCATTATTTCGCTGCAAAAATACGAAGTTTTTTTGAAATCTGCAAGAAAACGACGGATTTTTTTATATGACAGGGATATTGTTTGTGATAATCCGTGCACTCCTAAGCGTCACCCGTCACCTTGATGACGGCAATGTTTTTGGGGGCGGCGGGAGAATACTCCGGCATGACGGATTCTTTTTTTTTTGAAGTAGGGCTTATAAGGGGATTGCCTTCTCTTCTATGCTTCTCTTTTTCTCTTCTTCTCTCGCGTACCTTATTATATATTAATTAATAAAAGGGGACGGTGGACATCAAAAATTCATTTTTTTAAGGTGACGGGTGACGCTTGGGGCGGATGAGGAAGACGAGGCTGAGGATGGGTATGAGGAATGCTCTGCGGCAGTCGGCTCAAACGACTGTTTGAGTGGAGAGAAAAGGCAGAATAATCCCCTTAAAAGCCCCTCGCGAGCCGGCTCAAACGGGGATAGGGCGGGAGGCGTCACGTTCTGACGGAAAACACTCGACGCAATGACGGAAAAGTGGAGCACGAGCCGAAATTATTCGTAACTTTGCACCGTGAAATAAAAAGATGGCCCCAAAACCTTTGTTCAACCACATGGCCGGCGCCTGCTGAGAAATGCCTATAGGGGAGACTCCCCGAGGCAAGGGGGCCAACAGACAGGCGAAACACCAAGACCCATACCGGCAATGGGCAATATGCCTATGGCACTCAACGTTCAGATGGTTCTCTCGGAGAACAAGCTCATCGGGGAGAAGATTGTCACCCCGCGTATCGTCAACCAGCAGACGCTCGACTATGACACCTTCTGCGACTATCTCGCACAGGGTTCGACCGTCACCGCTGCCGACGTGTCGGCCGTGATGAAGCAGTTGGAGAAGAACATCCCGCTCATCCTCGGTCTCAACGCCAAGATTGTGGCCTCGCCCGACGGTCTCACCTTCCGCCCCACCGTCAAGGGATCGCTCACCCAGAGCCAGCTCAAGGCTAAGCTCACCCAGCGCAAGGCCGACTACATGGCTGCCGGCAACACTGCCGCCGCCGAGAAGATTGACGTCAACCGCGAACTGATGGCAAGCGACCTCGCCACGAGCGACCTCACGGCGTGCATCGTCATCGACATGCCCAAGAAGTGGGACTCGCGTTTCCAGCAGTCGGTGGAGTTCAAGCGCATCGTCAAGGGACTCGTGATAGAGGACACCGCCGCGGGCGACAGCGGCAGCTCGGACGACCAGGGCGGCGGCACTGACAACACCGGCGGCAGCGGCAACACTGGCGGCAGCGGCAACACTGGCGACGAGGAAGAGATACCCTATGAGTAGCCGCCTAATGTAGGGAGGTCCGAAGGACATTTGGTCCTTCGGATATTAAAGAATTAAAGAATTAAAGTTATGACTAAGGAGAACAAGTCGAGGTTGATTAAATTCATGTGGAACCTTGCATCGGCCATCCTCGCAGCCGTAGGTACCGCACTTGGCATCAGTTGCGCAGTAGCGTAACGAAGAAATAAAAAAAAAGAGAGCGTCACCCGTCATCAGGTGACACTCCTTTTTTTAAATGTATATATATGGAAAAAATTAATTACATTGCGAAGCAGTTGAAACCGCCATCCACTACGGCAACAGTGCCGGTGACGAATTTGGCGGCATCCGACATAAGATAGTGGATGGTGCCGCAGAGCTCCTCGGGCTCGCCCATACGGCCGAAGGGAGTCTGACGTATCACATCCTGTCCGCGCTGGGTGTAGGTGCCGTCGGGATTGGTGAGCAGGGCACGGTTCTGCTCAGTGATGAAGAAGCCCGGGGCAATGGCGTTCACGCGGATGCCCTCGCCGAATTTCTTGGCGCACTCGGTGGCCATGAAGGCGGTGAAATTGCTGATGCCCGCCTTGGCTGCGGCATATCCGCACACGCGAGTCATGGGGCGGAAGGCTGCCATCGACGAGAAGTTGATGATAGAGCCCTTGCCCTGGTTGACCATCGGGCGCAGGAACACCTGCGTGGGGATGACGGTGCCCGTGAGGTTGAGGTCGAGCACGGTTTGGAATTGCTTGGCCTCAAGGTCGAAGAAGGTTTGCTCGGGGGTGATGGTGGCTCCCTTCATGTTGCCTCCTGCGGCATTGAGCAGGGTGTCGATGCGACCGTATTTCTCGATGATGTAGTCGCAGTTCTGCTGCACGATGTCCTGATTCATGACGTCGGTCTTGAGGAATTCACACTCGCCGCCCGCCTTGCGGATGTCGGCCACTATCTCGGCGCCCACTTCTTCCTTGCGTCCGAGGATTATCACTTTGGCTCCGTTGAGAGCCAGGTATTTTGCAATGGCGCGGCCCAATACTCCGGTGCCGCCCGTGATGGCTACCACGTAGCCATTGATGTCAAATAGATTATTCATTATTATTTTTTAATTGACTTTGTCCAACTTTGTTTCTTATTTTTTTAGGCACGGAAATCCACGGCTTTTTTCAAAGACACGGCTTGGCTCCGCATTGATATAAAACACGGCACTTCGTATTTATGGCTTGCTTCGCAAGTTCACGGCTTAGTTTGCACAATCGCAAACGAACCGTGTCTATACTTTAGTATAGCCTCTTAGCAAATATAGCCCATATCCATAGCGCAGCCCAGCTGTGTCTTTTTAAAAAAAAGCCGTGTCAATCCGTGCCTAAATAATCTTCACTCTTCATTTAATCAAAGAATCCCGGTTGTTTGTATTCGATGCCGAGCTCGCGATCGACGGTGGCGAGGATGCCCTCCACCTGTCCGAGGGCGAACATTCGGCCGAGGAAGGAGTAGCCGGCGTTGTAGCCGCGGCTCTCGTCGCCAAGCATCGTCATGCCGTGGTCAACACGCATGGGGAGATTTGGGTTCTCCTTCTCGAAGATGCGCGCAAGCTCGATGATGTCGGCACGTCCGCCGAGATGCGAAGCCTCGGTGAAGTCGCCGTTGGGGAAGATATGACACGAGCGCAGATGCACGAAATGCGTACGCGAGGCATACTTCTTTGCCAGCTCCACCACGTCGTTCTGAATGCCCGCCGAGAGTGAGCCGGCGCAGAATGTGAGTCCGTTGTGGGGATTGTCCACTGCCGAGAGGAACCACTGGATGTCCTCGTCGGAGTTGACGATGCGGGGCAGGCCGAGCACGGGGATTGGTGGGTCGTCGGGATGCACGCACATGTTGATGCCCGTCTCCTCGCACACTGGCATGATGGCCTCAAGGAAGTATTTCATGTTGGCGCGCAACTGCTCCTTGTCGATGCCCTTATAGAGATTGAGGAACTGGCGGAAGAGTTCTATCGGGTGCTCGTCGTCCTCGTGGAAATTGCCGCTGACGAAGCCCTGAGTCTTGATCACGATGTTCTCCACGAGTTTGTGGTCCTTCTCGGGAGTCATCGTCTTGGCGAGTTCGTCGGCCTCGGCAAGCACGTTGCGACCCTCAAACTTGTGGAAGGCTGCCCACTCCTCGCGTGCGCCCTCGCGCTTGAGGATATAAATGTCGAAATATGCAAATTCGGCATACGAGAAGTAGAGGTTGCTCGAACCGTTGGGATTCTCGTGCAGCAGGTCGGTGCGCGCCCAGTCGAGCACGGGCATGAAGTTGTAGCAGATGCACTTGATGCCCTCGGCGGCGAGGTTGCGCATCGACTGCTTATACACCTCAATCTGCTCGTCGCGGTCGGGACCGCCATATTTGATGGTCTCCACCACAGGCAGGCTCTCCACCACGCTCCATCTCATTCCATACTGTTCGATATACTCTCTGAGGTCGCGAATCTTCTCGCGTGTCCACACTTCGCCGAGCGGCACGTCGTGCAGGGCGGTCACTATGCCCTCAACGCCGATTTGCTTCAGCATGGCAAGGGTGATCTTGTCGTTCTTGCCAAACCATCTCCAAGTTCTTTCCATGATAATTATTTCTCTTTATTAGTTTCTACGTAATTATATTATCTCAAAATCTGCGCAAAGATAATAAATAATCGGCAATCGGCAAACAATTTAACGGTATTTATCATTATATTTTTTGCGCCTATATGGTAAATGTATCAATTTTTTTTGGATTTGTTTCATAGTATGGATTTTATTTATTAATTTTGCAACGAAAATTGTAGTAAACCGTCACCGTCATTCGTCTAACGAGAAAAAACATTTATTTAAATATAACATAACTTTCTCAAGTAGTAAAAAGGAGATAAAAGGAGTAAAAAGGAGATAAACGACGTATGTTTAAGCATAGATTTTTACTATTGGCTTTTAACTTCCCAAGCGACCATAGGGAGCGATAACTTCTCCTAACTCCTTCTAACTCCTAAAGTTGAGCAAATGCAAAACTTAAAATATATAATATTATGGCAACAAAAGACGTAAAAAACGAGTATGCCTTTGAGGGCACAACATTGAACGGCTTCCTCATGCTGTTCGTGACATTAGTATTGATATTCGGCTCTATCGCTATGGGGATTTGGGCTGGCATAGAAGATGTGCCGGCAGCGATAGTATTGGCAGTGGTGCTGTTTATCACGGGATTGATATTCTGCGGGGGATTCCTGCTGCTTGAGCCCAACGAGGCGCGCGTGCTGCTGTTCTTCGGAAAATACAAGGGAACATTCACGCGCACAGGCTACTTCTGGGTGCATCCCTTCCTCACGGCTAAGAAACTCTCGCTGAGGGCGCGCAACCTCGACGCCGAACCTATCAAGGTGAACGACAAGACGGGTAATCCCGTGATGATCGGTCTGATGCTCGTGTGGAAGCTCAAGGACACATACAAGGCAATGTTCGAAATCGACTCGCAGACCATTGCAGGCGACCCCACAAAGAACGGACAGGTGGTAGGAACGAATGTGGCAGGAGTGATGCAGGCATTTGAGAACTTCGTGAAGATACAGAGCGATGCTGCCCTGAGAGAGGTGGCGGGCAAGTATGCCTATGACGACGAGAACGACAGCGACTCGAACATCACACTGCGCGACGGCGGCACTGAGATCAACCAGCAATTGGAGCAGAAGCTCGACGAGCGTCTCTCGATGGCGGGAATAGAGGTGGTTGAGGCACGCATCAACTATCTTGCCTATGCACCCGAGATTGCAGCCGTGATGCTTCGCCGTCAGCAGGCGAGCGCAATCATCTCGGCAAGGGAGAAGATTGTGGAGGGTGCCGTGTCGATGGTGAAGATGGCTCTCGACAAATTATCCGCCGACGGTGTGGTGACCCTCGACGACGAGAAGAAGGCCGCCATGGTGAGCAACCTGATGGTGGTGCTCTGTGGCGACGACTCGGCGCAGCCGGTGGTGAACACGGGAATTTAATTTAATTTAATTAGGAATTTTAATTAATTAGGAATTAGGAATTAGGAATTAGGAATGAAATGCCAATGCGCAGCCAATTCCTCATTCCTCATTCCTCATTCCTCATTCCTCATTCCTAATTCCTCATTCTTAACGCCTTGTTCTCGGCAGCCTCCATTATCTCGCGCTCACCAGGACCCTTGTCGTTGATGCCGCAGAGGTGGAGGATGCCGTGGATGATGACACGGTGGAGCTCCTCGTCGTAGGGCTTGCCGAATTGCTCGGCATTGGTGCGCACGGTGTCGAGACTGATTACGAGGTCGCCGTTGATGCGGTCGCCCTCGTCATAATCAAATGTTATGATGTCGGTGTAGTAGTCATGACCAAGA
>CALZYS010000012.1 GCA_945830345.1 uncultured Prevotella sp. | reverse complement strand
TATGTGGTGTTAACTTCGACAAGTATGTGAAGGGCACTCAGTTCGTTTCTAACGCTTCTTGTACAACTAACTGTCTGGCTCCTATCGCCAAGGTTCTGAACGACAAGTTCGGTATCACTGACGGTTTGATGACAACTGTTCACTCTACAACAGCTACACAGAAGACTGTTGACGGACCTTCTATGAAGGACTGGCGTGGTGGTCGTGCTGCTTCTGGCAACATCATCCCTTCTTCAACAGGTGCTGCTAAGGCTGTAGGTAAGGTTATTCCTGAGCTCAACGGCAAGCTCACTGGTATGTCAATGCGTGTTCCTACTCTTGACGTATCTGTTGTTGACTTGACTGTAAACCTCGCTAAGCCTGCTAAGTACGAGGAGATCTGCGCTGCCATGAAGGAAGCTTCTGAGGGCGAGCTGAAGGGTGTACTGGGTTACACTGAGGACGCTGTCGTTTCTTCTGACTTCCTCGGCGACACTCGCACTTCTATCTTCGACGCTAAGGCTGGTATCGCTCTTACCGATACATTCGTAAAGGTTGTATCTTGGTATGACAACGAGATCGGTTACTCTAACAAGGTGCTCGAGCTCATCGCACACATGAAGAAGGTTAACGGTTAATCCTATTAACTCAAAAAAGATTTAATTGGCTGCCCGACACTTTCATGTCGGGCAGCTTTTTTTTGAAATATGAAGAAGATGATAACGATATTGGGACCCACGGCTTGCGGAAAGACTTCGCTTGCCGCTGCATTGGCTGCCGACATCCACGGCGAGATAATCAGTGGCGACTCGCGCCAGGTGTATCGCGGCATGGACATCGGTACGGGCAAGGATCTCGCCGACTACAGGGTGGGGGACATCAGTGTGCCTTATCATCTGATTGATATTGTCGAGCCTGGCACTAAATACAATGTATATCAATACCAGCGCGACTTTATGCGTGCTTACGACGATATAGTGGGGAGAGGCATAACGCCTGTGCTTTGTGGCGGTTCGGGCCTTTATCTTGAGGCTGTGCTGCGAGGCTATCGCATGGCTCCAGTGCCAGAGAACAAGGAGCTGAGACAGAGCTTGGAGGGGAAATCGCTTTCCGAACTGACAGAGATGCTGAATGACATCAAGAGCAGAAAAGGGCAGAGAATGCACAATACTACTGATGTGGATACAGCGAAGAGAGCAATACGCGCCATAGAGATTGAACTCTATCAGGACGAGCATCCCGAGGAGACGGAGGACATACAACCCGTGGATTCGCTTGTGATAGGAATGCAGATAGACGTGGAGCAGAGGCGCGAGAGAATAACCCGACGGTTGAAAGCCCGATTCGACGAGGGTATGGCTGACGAGATAAGGCATATCATCGACAGTGGTGTGGCGCCAGAGGACTTGATTTACTACGGGCTTGAATACAAGTACGTGACGGAATATGTGATAGGACTGCGTGATTTCGAGGAGACATTCCGACTGCTTGAGATTGCAATACACCAGTTTGCCAAGCGGCAGATGACATGGTTCAGGGGAATGGAAAGGCGAGGGGTGAAGATACATTGGATTGACTCGCAGTTGCCTATGGAAGAAAAGATTAACGAGATAAAGAAGATATGGCAGTAGATACATCAAGATGGGGAGTGTTGTATTGTCCCCGACAGACATTTGGAGGCGGAACGCGCAAGCACCGCGAGAAAGTTGAGGCTGTGCTCACAGGGCGTGGTGTGAATTATGACTTGGTGCAGAGCGAATCCTCGGAGAGTGTAGAGCGGTTGGTGAGGATGCTCATCAATAATGGTTACAAGACGATTGTTGTCGTTGGTGGCGACTCGGCTCTCAATGATGCGGTGAACTGTCTGATGCAGATCAATCGCGAGGAGCGCGAGGGCATATCCATCGGTGTTATCCCGAATGGTGTGCTCAATGATTTCGCCAAGTTCTGGGGACTGCGTGACGGTGATATTGAAGCTTCGGTTGACGCCATTATCAATCATCGTGTGCGCACTGTTGACCTTGGATGTATCAGATATGTGAACAAGAAGGGGGAGAAATGCCACAGATATTTCCTCAACTGCGTGAATGTGGGTCTTATTGCCGACATTATGAACTTGCGACGCCAAACGCGTAGTCTGCTTGGTTCGCGCACATTGTCGTTTGTGGTGTCGGCTCTGCTCATGATATTCCACAGGATGGAGTATAAGATGAGCGTGAAGATCAATTCCGACCGAATCGAGCGTAAGTTGATGAATGTGTGTATAGGTAGCGGCCCCGGATACGGGCAGACTCCCAATGCCGTGCCTTATAACGGATTGGTGGATGTCACAGTGGTGAGTCATCCTGAGATAACCCAGCTTTTCCATGGATTGTGGTTGTTGTTTACAGGGCGTTTCCTTAATCACCGTAATGTGATGCCCTACCGCACGGGCAAGGTGGAGTTTGAAAGTGCCGCCCATGCCATGATAGGAATAGACGGTCGAATGTTGGGCAGTGCAAACGGGGCATTTACCATCACCGTGGAGCAGGAGGTGGTAAACTTTATAATTCCCTAATCCTATAATTTTTTAATCTTTTAATTCTTTAATTTTTTAATCTTTTAATTCTTTAATTTTTTAATAAAAAATCACCCCAAGTCGGAGATTCTTTGCAGTTTAGCCTCGTTCTCGATGATTATCTTTCGTCCGTCAAGACTGATAACTCCTTCGGAGGCGAGGGCAGAGAGAGTGCGGATGGCATTGCCGGTGGTCATATTTGATATGTTGGCAATGTCCTCGCGGCTTGTGGCGAGCGAGAGAGTCTTGCCGTCATCTTCCACTCCAAACTTATCCTTTATTATTATTATGGCCTCGGCAAGTCGGGCTCGGATATGCTTTTGTGTCAATGTGACGGTAAGGGCATCGGCACCGCCAAGCATGGTGGCGAGCCGTTTCAGGAAGAAGATGCCCACAATGGAGTTGGCTACGATAATCTTCTTGATGACATCGACTGGAATCTGGCATAGGGTGGTAGGCTCGAAAGCCGTGGCTCCGGTGATATACTTCTCGCCGGCAAATGCCGCACGATAGCCAAACATCTCCTTTGGCTTAATCATCCTGACGATTTGCTGTTTGCCAGCCAACCCCGTCTTATATACTTTCACCTTGCCTTCGAGGACGTAAAGCAGAAAATGCGGTTCTTCATCTTCGCGGTAGATGGCTTCATTTTTGCCGTATTCACGGATAACGATATTATCTACAAGATATTTCTTTTGGTCGTCTGTCATCGACTCCCAAATACCTGTCATTGACTGGGCAACATGAAGCTTGGTGTATCTTTGGTATTCCCTCATTGTTATCTTGATTATTAACCTTTTTCAAGTTGCAAAATTACAAAAAATACTCCAAAAAAGAAAGAATTCTTGCAAAAAGTATGTCAAAAACATAAAAAAATAGGTATTATTTCAAAAAAAACTCCGATTTGTTTGGTCAGTTGAATAAAAATGAGTACTTTTGAACGTGAAACTAACTAATTGTACCAAATAGCAGGAATCTATGAGTTATTTAAGATTTGAAAAAGCTGTAATGACAAACCTTGAGGAAAGCCTCCACAAGGAACTGCTTAGGACGAACCGTTCGGGTGCATACTCGTGTTCGACCATCGTTGACTGTAATACCCGCAAGTATCACGGTCTGCTGGTAGTGCCAGTGCCTGAACTGGACGACGAGAACCATGTTCTGCTGTCGTCGCTCGACCCAACCGTTATCCAGCATGGGGCGGAGTTCAATCTCGGACTCCACAAGTACCAGGGCAACAATTACAGTCCCAAAGGTCACAAGTATATTCGAGAGTTTGATTGTGACAAAGTGCCTACAACAGTGTATCGCGTAGGTGGTGTTATTCTAAAAAAAGAAGTGGTGTTCCAGCACTATGAGGACCGCATTCTGATTCGTTATACTCTCGTTGACGCCCATTCGGCTACCACTCTCCGTTTCCGTCCGTTCCTGGCATTCAGGAGCGTCCGCCAGTTCACTCACGAGAACTCGACGGCAAGTCGCGCCTACGAAGAGGTTGACAATGGTATTCGCACCAAGATGTATGCCGGCTATCCATTCCTCTACATGCAGTTCAGCAAGAAGAACCAGTTTGTGTTCCATCCCGACTGGTATCGTGGAGTGGAGTATCCGAAAGAGCAGGAGCGTGGTTACGCCTCGAATGAGGATCTCTATGTGCCCGGCTATTTCGAGATGGACATCAAGAAGGGCGAGAGCATCGTATTCTCTGCTTCAACATCCCAGATAAAGACGACAACACTCCGCTCTTTGTTTGAGAAGGAGGTTGAGGCCAGAGCTCCTCGCGACAACTTCTTCCATTGCTTAGTGAATGCCGCCCACCAGTTCCACAAGCGCGAGAAGAACGACGACCGTTATCTTCTTGCCGGTTATCCGTGGTTTAAGTGCCGTGCCCGCGACACGTTCATCGCCTTGCCTGGTCTTACTCTCGCCATCGACGAGCAGGACTACTTTGAGTTGGTGATGAAGACCGCCGAGAAGGGACTGAGGGAATTTATGGAAGAGAAGCCCCTCACGGTGAAGATCTATGAGATGGAGCAGCCCGACGTGCCTCTGTGGGCAGTGTGGGCGATACAGCAGTATGCCAAGTCGGCGGGCAGGGACAAGTGCTCGCAGATGTACGGCAAGCTCCTTGAGGACATTATACATTATATAATAGATGGCAACCATCCTAATCTTCGTCTCGACGACAACGGTTTGCTTTATGCCGACGGTCGCGACAAGGCTGTGACATGGATGAACTCCACTGCCAACGGACGTCCGGTTGTTCCGCGTTCGGGATATATCGTGGAATTCAATGCCTTGTGGTATAATGCCCTGAAATTCTGTGCATCCATAGCAACAGACAACGGACGTGCCGATGAGGCTTCCGAACTCAACGACCTTGCAGATGTGGCCGGGGAGTCGTTTGTTAATACATTCCTCAACGAATATGGTTATCTCTACGACTATGTGGATGGCAATATGGTTGACTGGAGTGTACGTCCTAACATGCTGTTCACCGTGGCGTTCGACTATTCTCCTCTTACCAAGGAGCAGAAGAGAGGCGTGCTCGACATTTGCACACGTGAATTGTTGACTCCCAAGGGATTGCGCTCGCTCTCTCCGAAGAGTGGAGGATATAACCCAATGTACGTGGGTCAGCAGACACAGCGCGACTATGCCTATCATCAGGGTACGGCATGGCCATGGCTTGAGGGCTTCTATTTCGAGGCATGTATCAAGTTGTATAAGCACACCCGCCTGAGCTTCATCGAGCGTCAGCTCGTAGGATTCGAGGATGAGATGTCATATCACGCACTTGGTTCTATATCAGAGCTGTTCGACGGCAACCCGCCGTTCCACGGACGAGGTGCCATGTCGTTTGCCATGAATGTGGCAGAAATTCTGCGTGCTTCCAAGATGCTGGCTCAGCAAAATGTTTACCAGAAATAAAGAAAGGAGGAACGAGATATGAAAGTTTTAATGTTTGGATGGGAGTATCCTCCTCACGTATTCGGTGGTCTCGCAACAGCCAATTATGGTATCAGCCAGGGACTTTATGCCCAGGGCGACATTGAGACCGTATTGTGTCTGCCTCGTCCTTTCGGCGATGAGGACACTTCAGCTTGCCGTATTGTAGCCATGAATGCCGTGCCTATCGCATGGCGCGATGTTGACTACGACTATGTTAAGAACCGTATCGGTAATGTTATGGATCCCGACTACTACTTCAAGTTGCGCGACCATATCTATGCCGACTTCAACTACATGCATGTCAACGACCTTGGAGCAATGGAGTTTGCCGGAGGTTATCCGTCAAACCTGCACGAGGAAATCAACAACTACTCGATTATTGCCGGACAGGTGGCACGCACCGAGGAGTTTGACATTATCCATGCCCACGACTGGCTTACCTATCCTGCCGGTATTCATGCCAAGCAGGTGAGCGGCAAACCGTTGTGTATCCATGTGCATGCCACCGACTTTGACCGTTCGCGCGGAAAGGTTAATCCGACGGTTTATTCTATCGAGAAGAACGGTATGGATTGGGCTGACTGCATCATGTGTGTATCCGAGCTTACCCGTCAGACTGTCATCAACCAGTATCATCAGGATCCGCGCAAGTGCTTCACTGTGCATAATGCCGTTTATCCGTTGAAGAAGGAGTACGACGAGATTCCACGTCCCGACCACACAGGTCGCGACAAGGTGGTAACGTTCCTCGGTCGTATCACCATGCAGAAAGGTCCTGAATATTTTGTTGAGGCTGCCAACATGGTGCTCCACCGCACTCGCAACGTGCGTTTCTGTATGGCTGGTTCGGGAGATATGATGGACGCAATGATTTATCTTGCTGCCGAGCGAGGCATTGCCGACCGCTTCCACTTCCCCGGATTCATGCGTGGAAAGCAGGTTTATGAGTGTCTGAAGGATTCGGATGTGTATGTCATGCCATCGGTGAGTGAGCCGTTCGGTATCTCGCCCCTTGAGGCAATGCAGTGCGGAACGCCTTCGATTATCTCCAAGCAGAGTGGATGTGCAGAGATTCTCACCAACTGTATCAAGGTTGACTACTGGGATATCCATGCCCTTGCCGACGCCATCTACTCAATCTGTGCCAACGATTCGCTCTTCCAGTATCTCAAGGAAGAAGGCAAGAAGGAGGTTGACCAGATTACATGGGAGAAGGTCGGTGCATGGATTCGCACACTCTACCTGAGGACTTTGGGGTGGTAGGCAGTCTGATGAATTAAAAAATTAAAAGATTAAAGAATTAAAGGATTATTAAAGAAGTATATATTATGAAAACAATATGCTTATATTTTGAGATACACCAGATTATTCATCTCAAGAGATACCGTTTCTTCGACATAGGCATCGACCACTACTATTATGATGACTATGAGAACGAACGCAGTATCACCGACATCGCTGAGCGTTCGTATATGCCGGCACTCGAAACACTGCTTGATATGATCAAGCAGGGCAACGGTTACTTTAAGGTAGCCTTCTCAATCTCGGGAGTGGGAATGGAGCAGTTGGAAATGCATGCTCCGCAGGTAATTGCCAAGTTGCAGGAAATCAACGAGACAGGATGTGCAGAATTCCTCGCCGAGCCTTATAGTCATGGTCTGTCTTCATTGGCTAACGAGGAGTCGTTTGCTGCTGACGTAAAGAAGCAGTGTGACAAGATGAAGGACTACTTCGGAAAGCGTCCTACCATTCTGCGCAACTCGTCGCTTATCTATAGCGATGACATCGGCGGTCAGGTGGCTGCAATGGGATTCAAGGGTATGCTGACCGAGGGTGCCAAGCATGTGCTCGGTTGGAAGTCGCCCCATTATATCTATCACTGTCCAATCGCTCCCAACCTCAAGCTTTTGCTACGTGATGTTGAACTCAGTGATGATATCTCACTGCGCTTTAACAATAGCGACTGGGAGGGTTATCCTCTCTTCGCCGACAACTATATCAATCGCATTGCCTCACTGCCCGAAGAGGAGCAGTTCATCAATATATTCATGGAGCTATCAGCTCTTGGCATTGCCCAGCCGTTGTCGTCTAATATCCTCGAGTTCCTCAAGGCTCTGCCCGCATGCGCCAAGGACAAGGGTATCATCTTCTCTACACCTTCGGAGATTTGCATGAAGGCAAAGAGTGTTGGTCAGCTCGACGTGCCCGACACACTTTCTTGGGTGGACGAGGAGCGCGACGTCAGCACTTGGCTCGGAAACGCCATGCAGCGTGAGGCATTCAACAAGCTTTATAGTGTTGCCGACCGTATCCGCATTGCACAGGATCCACGTATCAACCAGGATTGGGATTATCTGCAGGCAAGCAACAACTTCCGCTTTATGACCACTAAGGCCACAAGCGTAGGTCTTGACCGTGGTATATATAGTGGAGCATTTGATGCGTTCACCAATTATATGAATATCCTTGGCGACTTCATCAACAGGGTGAACAGTCTGTATCCTGAGGAAATCGACAATGACCAGCTCAACGGGCTTCTCACCACCATCCGCAATCAGGGTGAGGAAATCGAGGTTAAGGACAAGGAAATCACTCGTCTGAAGACCAAGATTGAGAAGATGGAAGCTGCTGAGAAAAAGGCAAGTGCATCAAAGCCTGCTGCCGCTAAAAAGCCTGCCGCAAAGAAGCCCGCGGCAAAGAAGACGGCAGCTAAGAAGACTACCGAATAGTAACGGACTTACATAAAGTAAAGTCCCTACTGCGGATAATAAGAAAAACGGTCTGAGAGTGTTTTGATTACGCTCTCAGACCGTTTCTTTTACGCTCTTAGACTGTTTTCTTAACACTCTTAGACCGTTTTTGGAACACTCTTAGACTGTTATTTCACAACCTTTCTGGTATGTTTGCTGCCATCGGCAAAGTGTTCTACCACGATATACACACCGTTTGTGGCATCGGCTTCGCTGATGTTCTGTCCGGCAAGTGTGGTATAGGTTGTTTTGGTTAATGCCACGCCTTGGTTTATGTCTTTGATTCCTGCAGGAGTGGAATATTGGGGATAATACTCGTCAACAGCATCCTCCGCATCTGCATTGCCTCCCTTCATGATATGTTCAACAAGGCTGTTCAGATACACTTCAAGGTTGGTGTAGTAGCCTTTGCTGTCGATAGTATAGGCTTTGCCGTCGTTGGCGTTAGAGGGATTAAGACCGTTGGCAGTCTCCCACGTATCAGGAATACCGTCACCGTCGGTGTCGAAGTCTGCGGGACGCTTCTCTTCGCGCAAGGTGGGGTAGGAGGCAGTTGAAGGGTCTTCTGTTCCCTCCGGGTCGTTGATGATATCAAGGATGCCGTCACGCTTTACGATAGCTCCCATAAACGTGGTTGTGCCGTTTTCAGCCTCTTCGGCATATCTCACGTCGCAGGCATCGCGAACGAGAGATGCACCGCAGTATTTCAGCACCTTCTCGTAGGCAGCCTGGGCCTTATGTGTCGTAACCTCGCCCGACTCGATAGGCTCGTCGAGTTTCACGCTGATACAATCAACTCCATTAGAGTTCTGCTTGTATTCCTTGTCATCGCCATAGAGATGGTTCTTGTCAGCCATGTATTTCTCGCCGTCGATGGTGAAAAGTCCAGAGTCATAATTCACTCCCTGCCAGTCGTAGTTCTCGGGATTGGAGGCAGCTGCCATATAGTTGCCGGAGATATAATATCTGGAGCAATAGCCATATAGGTCAGATGGCGTGGAATTTCCCGAAGCTCCCACCGATACATCCGTGACACGAGTCTTGTTTTTGGTTCCTGGACCTGCCTTATAGTAATTGTTTACCATATTGATATATCCGCCCCCAGGTCCTCCGTAGCAAGCACTGCCACTGCCCCAGTTGTACATCACGCAGTTGCGGAAGTCAACTCGCTCGGCATCAACAGTGTTTATGTATTTGTTAGTGTCATAACCAGTCCACTTGTATCTGGCACCGTTAAAGCGAGGCGCACGATTTTCTACATGGGCTATGAAGTTATGATGGAATGACGCTTCTTTACCTCCCCATATTCCGCCATAGCTGTGAGCACCCTTTCCGTGTCCGGCATTGGCGAGTGCCTCCGTCACGTTGCACCACTGCATGGTGAAATTTCGGTTGTCATAGAACGATGCCACCTCGTCAATGCTCCATGAGAAAGAGCAGTGGTCGATGATGATATTCTTGCGCTTTCGTCCCCAAGTGGCATCGGCTCCATCATCAACATCCTTCACCTGTGAACGTCTGCTGCGGATGAAGCGAACTATAACATTTTCACAATTGCCGAAATACAAGGTATAGTAGCGCAGGGTGATACCGTCGCCCGGGGCTGTCTGTCCGGCTATTGTTGTATTTGAAGAAACGCTGAGCTGCGACTTGAGGTCGATATAACCGCTCACGTCGAAGACAATGGTCTTTGTGCCCGACTGCTTTAGTGCCCAGCGTAGTGAACCGGTGCCATCGTCGTTAAGATTAGTCACGTGAATCACCTTACCGCCACGTCCACCAGTGGTGTAACGACCGAAACCTTCTGCTCCTGGAAAGGCGGGAGCATCCTCTGCCTGGATAGGCATGGGATTTAGAGTCACCAAAAAAAATGTCATGGGGAGGGTGAGTCCCCATGAGCGGAATAGTTTGTTTTTCATTTTCTTATTATTTATTTCTTCTCATATTCAAGTGAAGCCCAGATGAACGGACCTACGCCCTTGGCATCGTTGTCGCGCACTGGTTCGCTGAGATAATAGTCGTATGAACCGTCGCGGCGCTTGTTCTCTTTTACGTTAGGTGCAGCCTTCTTTACTTGTTCGCTCATACCTGGACCAAGTCCTGCCACAGCGCAACAGCTTGTGAGTGAGATGGTCTTGTCGGCATTCACGCGGATAAAGTTTTTGAGTATTCCCTGGTATGCCTTTTTGCCAGCGAGGAAATATTTGTCGCCGAGGTAGCCTTTGTTGGTGGCCTTCATCAGCACGTAGGCAAACATCGAGGAACAAGTTGATTCAAGATAGTTACCCTCGCGTCCTGGGGCATCCATCACTTGATACCACAGACCAGTCTTCTTGTCCTGCCACTTGATTACGGCATCGAGGTCTTTGCGGAGCAGTTCGATAACCTCGCCCCTGCGCTCATAGTCCTCGGGCATTGCATCGAGCAGTTCGATGAGAGCCATGGTGTACCATCCCTGTGCCCTTCCCCAGCAGTGCTGCGAGAGTCCAGTCTCCTTGTCTGCCCAGAACATCTCGTGAGTCTCGTCCCAGGCATGGCGGTTGAGTCCGGTCTTCGGGTCGAGGGTGCGCTCGTAGGTCTTGCTGATTTGGTCAACAGCATCGTCGTAAATCTTCTTTGCCTTTTTTGCGCTCAGCAGGTTGCGTGCAGTGAGGCAGCGGTAGGGCAGTCCCATGAAGATACCGTCGAGCCACACTTGATATGCATAGATGGCCTTGTGCCAATAAACGCCCTCCTTGGTGCGAGGCTGCTTGTCGAGCTGCTTCATGAGGGTCTGCATGGCAGTGAGGTTCTTAGCCTCAGGATATTTCTCATACATACGGGCAACGAAATGACCCGTACGGATTTGGTCGAGATTATAATCCTCCAGCTTATACGAACGAATCTCGCCCTTGGCGTTGATCATAGTGTCTGTGTACAGCTGGCAGTATTTGCGGATGTCGTCGCCGCCATATTTAAGATAGGTGTCGAGCATGGCTTCGAGTTCGATACCCATCACATAGCTCCAACGCGGTTTCTTGGCGAAGTCGAGCAGGTATGACTGGGGCACTCGCTTCATCTCGGAGTAAGTAAGCCACTCGCTGTAGTTCTTGTATGGATTCTTCAGGAGACTGAGCGAACCGTTGATAAAGAGGTTGTCGAAGTTCACGTCGCGGGTCTTGCCTGTAATCTTGTTACCCTTCTCAACGCCGTTGAAGTGGCAGTTCTTCACGTTGATGTCATAAACGTTGGTCACACTGTCGAGGGCAATAATGAGCACTCCGTACTTGCTCTTGTTGCAAGTGATGTTCTCGATGTTGATGTTGCGTACTGTAGGCACGAAACCGCGGCAGCAGATTTCCTTTGGCTCATAGTCGAGGTTGATTTTCAGTACCGACTCGCCGCACTGTCCCACCTCGATGTTGCGGGCATAGATGTTCTCAACGATACCTCCGCGGCAGGTGTTGGTCTTGATGCGTACAACGCGGTCGAGGTCGGGGCTGTCCATCTTGCAGTTCTCGGCAAAGAGATTGCGGCAACCGCCTGAGATTTCGCTTCCGATAACCACACCGCCATGACCATTCTGCATCTCGCAGTTGCGGATGATGATGTTCTCGCTTGGCTTGTTCCAGAGGCGACCGTCGTTGTTGCGTCCGCTCTTCACGGCGATACAGTCGTCGCCGGTGTTGAAGAAGCAGTTCTCGATGAGCACTCCGTCGCATGATTCGGGGTCGCAGCCGTCACCGTTAGGACCATCGTTGTTGATATGCACACCACGCACGATAACGTTCTTGCAGAGCAGAGGGTGGATAACCCAGAACGGCGAACGAAGCAGAGTGACATTCTCGATGAGCACACCGTCGCAGTCGTAGGTGTTGATGAGCTGCGGGCGCAGTCCGTCCTGAGCAGTAAAGCGGCGCTCCTTCATGTCCACGCCATCCTCGGCATATTTCAGCAGACGTGCTCGGGCTCCCATGTTCTGTCCGATTTCGCCTTCTTTCCATCCGTATTTTTTAGCCCCGCACCATTTCCACCATGTGCTGTTCTCGCCGCCTCCGTCAATGGTGCCCTCGCCAGTGATGGCGATGTCATTCTGCTTGTAGGCATAGATACATGGCTGGAGGTTGTAGCAGTCGAGACCTTCCCAGCGTGTGGGTACGATGGGGTAAAGCTCAGGCTGGAATACAAATTGGATTACGGCTCCCTTTTCAACGTGGAGGTTAACCTTGCTTTTTAAGGTAATGGCACCGGTGTTGAATGTGCCTGCAGGCACAACCACTCGACCGCCTCCGGCTTTAGAACATGCGTCGATGGCCTTGTTGATGGCTTTCTGGTTAGCGGCTGCAGTGGCAGTGGTGCTTGCGCCATACTTTGTGATGTTGAACACTTTGTCGCCAAACTGTGGTTGGCGGATGCTCTGTTCTATCTGCTTGTATTGTGTGTCCCATCCGTCGGCGAGAGCCACGGCGGGCAATAGCAGAAGAGCAAGCAATAACTTGATATACTTCATACTTTTTTAATTTGTTTTATTAAAGATTTCTGTTTTATGGGGGCAAAGATACTACTTTTTTTTCAAACTGCAAAGAAAAGCACATTATTTTTAATAAAATGAACACAGAGACACGGAGATACAGAGAAAAAATATAAGAACTCTGTGTCTCCGTGCCTCTGTGTTATATAAATGCCACTATTCGGCAAGAGCGGCGAAGAGGTGGTCGAGAGCCTTGTCGGCATCGCCTTCTGCCTCCTTGAGCAGGGTGACGAACTTAGAGCCGATGATGGCACCGGCGGCATTGGCCTGTGCGCTTTCGAGGGTTTGCTTGTTGCTGATGCCAAAGCCAATCATGCGAGGATTGCGCAGGTTCATCGCATTGATGCGACGGAAGTACTCCTGTTTAGCTTCGTCGAAACTCTTCTGTGCACCTGTGGTAGCTGCGGAAGATACCATGTAGATGAATCCGTCGGTATGCTTATCGATGAATCTTATTCTGTCCTCACTCGTTTCGGGGGTGATGAGCATGATGACGCGGATGTCATACTTGTCTGCCATGGGCTTGATTTCGTCGAGATAGTCCTTGAAGGGAAGGTCGGGGATGATGACACCCGACACACCGCTCTTCAGACACTCGGCGAAGAAGGCATCATAACCGTAGTTCATGATGGGGTTAAGATAACCCATGAGAATGAGTGGTATGCTCACTTCGTCCTTTATTGCAGTGAGCTGGGAGAAGAGGTTGTTCAGGCTCTGACCATTGCGTAGGGCTGTTGTGGCAGCATCCTGAATAACAGGGCCGTCGGCCATTGGGTCACTGAATGGAATGCCGACCTCGATGAAGTCGATGCCTCGGCGTTCCATTGTTTTGATTACATCGCCTGTGCAATCGAGCTTGGGGCAGCCCGAGCAGAAATACAGCGAAAGAAGTTTTTTGTCGCCTTTGTTGGCGAAGAGGTTGTTGATTTTATTCATGATCTTTTCTTTTTTTGTAGGGTGGTGTAGGTTTTGTAAGGGAGAGGGACACTTCTTTGATGAAGGCGGCGAGGATGGCTCCATTTTTTATGCCGGGGGCTGTCTCGAAGCGGGAGTTGAGGTCGATACCTGTCATCTTGGGATGATGGAAATGGGCGAGCCTTTCTGCATCGCCGGGACCTATGCCTCCACTGAGAAGGAATGGCAGATTGCCATTGTACTCCTCCAGGACTGACCAGTCAAACTGTCTGCCGCTACCGCCAACCGTCTTGCATTTAGTGTCGAAAAGAAGTATGTCGGCGATGGGGGAGGAGGTGGCAGATTCATAATCCGCTGCCTTCTTGATGTCGTCGGCATTCTCCACGCTGATAGCCTTCATCACCTTGCAATCCTCATGCAGCATAGGGCGCAGTTTTCTGATGTATTCCGCCGTCTCACTGCCGTGGAGCTGAATGATGTCGAGACTGCATCTATGTGCAATGTCGGCTATCTCAGCTTGCGACTGGTTGACAAAGACACCCACGCGGGTGAAGCCTTCGGGAATAGAGTCGGCAGCAGAGAGGTCGGAGACATAACGTGATGACTTCGGCCAGAATATCATTCCCATCCATGTCACTCCTGTTTGGGATATGGCGCGGATGTTGTCGGGCTCGCGCATGCCGCAGATTTTTATTATCATATTATCTCTTTTATGAAATGTGAGAGGGCGGAGCCTGGATTTTCCTCTTTCATGAAGCACTCGCCGATGAGGAAACCACGGAATCCGGCGGCTTTGAGCTGACGGATGGTGGCAGGATTGGATATACCGCTCTCGCTCACCTTGATGGAATCCTTTGGAAGTAGGGATGCAAGACGGAAGGAGTTGTCAACCGAGGTGATGAATGTGCCGAGATTGCGGTTGTTTATACCGCAAAGGTCGGGTTCCAAGTCGGCGTATTCCAGTTCTTCCTCACTGTGCATTTCGAGCAACACCTCCAATTGCAGTTCTTGGGCAGTGCGCAACAGGTTGCGACATTCCGCTTTTGTCAGTTCAGCTGCTATAAGCAATGCCGCAGATGCTCCGCAGAGTCGGGCTTGGAAGAGCTGGTATTCGTCGATGACGAAGTTCTTGTACAATACGGGGATTGTCACTCCCGACTGTCTCGCCTTGATGATAAACTCGTCCTTGCCTCCGAAGTATTTCTCGTCGGTCAGAATACTGATGGCAGATGCCCCGTTCTTCTGATAATCCAGAGGAATAATGTCAGCCTGTCCATCCTCTTTTATCCATCCTTTTGACGGAGACTTGCGCTTGAACTCCGCTATTATGCCCGTAGGTGATTCTGAAATCGCCTTTTTCATCGAGGGGACGCAGTTGCCTTCCGGTGATGCCATCAAGGTTTCTACCCTTTGGTGTATCTCCTTTTCCGACAGCACCTGCTTGAACTGTTCCACCTCAATGCGCTTGTGGGCTACTATTTCTTTTAAGATGTCCATCTTTCTTCTAATTAGGAATTAGGGATGAGGAATTAGGAATTGAGTTCGACAAATTTCTTGAATGTGGCGAGAGCCCTGCCGCTGTCGATTGACTCGCGGGCAATCTCCACGCACTCCTCGATGTCCTTCTTTCCCTTTTCGAGTACCTGGATGCCGAAGGCAGCGTTGGCAAGCACCACGTTCTTTTGGGCTGGCAGGGCAGTGTTGGCAAGCAGGTTGTCGAAGATTTCCTTTGCCTCTTTCTCGTCGGCTCCTGCACGAAGTTCTTCGGGTTTTGTGATGCCGAATCCGAGGTCGGAGGGCTTGAAGATACGCTCGTAGTTGTTGGTGGTCACTTTGAAGTCGCCAGTGAGGGAAATCTCGTCATATCCGTCGATACTGTTCACGATACCATAGTCGATGCCAATCTTCTGATACACATTATTATATAGACGCATCTGGTCGAGATTTGCCACACCGAGCAACTGGCATTGCGGTTTGGATGGATTGACAATCGGACCGAGAAGGTTGAAGCAAGTTGGAAACTGCAGTGCCTTGCGTATTGGACCCACGAACTTCATCGCATTGGCAAAGAGTTGTGCATGCAGATAAACAATGCCGCACTCGTTGATGCAACGGTTGAGCTTGTCGATATCATCCGTAAAAGTCACACCGTGGTTGGCTATCACGTTAGATGCTCCACTTGTGCTCGTTGCGGCATAATTACCATGCTTTGCCACCTTATATCCCGCACCGGCGATTACGAAGCACGATGTGGTGGAGATATTGAATGTGTTCTTGCGGTCGCCACCAGTGCCGACGACATCGATATATCTGTCGCAATCCAGTGGCACAGGCACACCCGTTTCGAGTATTCCGTCGCGGAAGCCGAGCAGTTCATCCACTGTTATTCCGCGCATCTGCAATGCTGTGAGCAGAGCCGTAATCTGCTCGTTTGGAAACTCACTTTTCGTTATTCCGATGAGAATGTCCTTAGTCTCTTCTCTTGTCAGTTCCTCATGATTCAACATTCTGTTGAGGATATCTTTCATTGTTTGCATAATATCAATTTTTTAATTAAGAGTTAAGAAAATATGTTCATTGGCGTTCAATGAAGTTCTTTACTATTGTCTTGCCCTCGGGGGTCAGTACAGATTCGGGATGAAACTGTATGCCATGGATGTCGTAGTTCTTATGCTTGAGGGCCATGATTTGTCCCTCGTCGCTCACTGCAGTCACCTCAAGACAAGTGGGGAAGTTCTCGCGGCTCACCACCCATGAGTGGTATCTGCCCATCGTGATGCGCTTGGGCAGCGAGTCGAAGATATAGTCGTTGGAGAACTGCGTACCTTCGGTGGCCACACCATGGAACACGTCGCTGAGGTTTTCGAGTGTGCCGCCAAACACCTCGCCGATGGCCTGATGACCGAGGCAAACACCGAGGATTGGTTTGCGCCCCTTGTATGTCTTGATGACATCGAGTAGCAGTCCTGCCTCCGAAGGGATGCCAGGGCCTGGGCTAAGCACGATTTTGTCGAACGGCTCCAGTTGGTTGAGAGTGAACTGGTCGTTGCGAATCACGGTCACTTCCGCTCCAATCTCCTTAATCAGATGACTCAGATTATATGTAAACGAGTCGTAATTGTCAATGATAACTATTTTCATAACTCTACATTTCTTCAGCCATTAATATTGCACGGCGCAATGCACCGAGTTTGTTGTTCACTTCCTGCAATTCGTATTCCTCGTCGCTCTTCGCCACGATACCTCCGCCAGCCTGGAACCACAGTTCGCCGTTGCGCGAAACAAATGTGCGGATGGTGATGGCTTGGTTGAGCGAACCGTCGAGACCGATGAATCCGATGCAACCTCCATACGCTCCGCGGTTGTGAGGCTCAATCTCGCTGATGAGTTGCATAGCCCTCACCTTTGGCGCACCCGAGAGAGTGCCGGCGGGGAATGTGTCGATGAAAGCCTTGATAGGGTCGGCTCCCTCATCAAGTGTACCGCTTACGCGGGATACAAGATGTACCACATGAGAGTAGTATTGGAGGTCTTTGTAGAAATCCACCTTCACATTGTGGCAGTTGCGGCTGAGGTCGTTGCGTGCGAGATCCACAAGCATCACATGCTCTGCATTCTCCTTGGCATCGTTGCGCAGATATTCCGCGGCCTTGCGGTCGGCCTCTGCATCTCCGGTGCGCTTTGTTGTTCCTGCAATCGGGTCAATATAGGCCTTGTGTCCCTCGATGCGACAGTGAGTCTCTGGCGAAGAACCGAAGATACGGAATCCGCCGAAGTCGAAATAGAAGAGATAAGGCGAGGGATTGATGGAGCGCAGGGCACGATATAGTTTGAAGTCGTCGCCCTCATATCTCTGGATAAACCTGCGTGCTATAACAATCTGGAACACATCGCCACGGAGACAGTGCTTGATACCCTTGCGGATATTTGCCTTATGCTCATCGTCGGTGAGTGGTGATGTTGTGTCGCCCACAGGATGGAAGTCGTAGGCATGCACGTTAGCCTTGTTCATTTGACGATAGATGTCGTCGAGAGCCGACTCGTCACCTAATGTGATGATAGTCAGTTTGTTGTTAAAATGGTCGAAGACGATGATGTCTCGATAAAGGATATACATCATGTCGGGAGCGTCGTTCTTCTCCATTGTGGTGTCCTTCACTGGGATGTCCTCGAAATATCTCACGGCATTGAAGGCGGTATATCCATACAGTCCGCAGTAAGCGGCATTTTCGCCCTCCACCTTGAATCTCTGTATAAACGAGTTGATAGCCTTGTCCGAGCGGTATTCGCGGTTTACCTCATGACGTGTGGTCTCGCCGTCGGGGAATGTGCATATAGCCTCACCGTGACTGATTGCCACCGAAGCGATAGGGTTGATACCGATGAACGAGTGACTGTTGTTGGAGTCGTGATAGTCCGAGCTCTCCATCAATGCGCTCTGCGGATATATGTCCCTCAGTCTCATGTATATACCAACCGGGGTATATAGGTCGGCAAGCAATGTGCGGCTCACCGTTTTGTAGTTAAAAATTGCCATACTCTCCAGCCATTTGTTTGTTTGACAAATAAGTTTCTACATCCTTGTCGCCACGTCCGCTGACGGTGAGTACCACTACGTCCTCGGGCTTGAACTTCATCTTTGGCAATATGCCCAAGGCGTGTGCGCTCTCCAATGCGGGGATTATTCCCTCTGTGCGGGTGAGTTCGTAGGCAGCCTTCACAGCTTCGTCGTCGTTGATGGAATACACCGTGGCACGATGTTGCGAAGCGAGATTGGCGTGCATAGGTCCGATTCCAGGATAGTCGAGACCTGCCGAGATACTCTCAGCCTCAATTATTTGTCCGTCGGGAGTCTGCATCACCAATGTCCTCGAACCATGCAGGATGCCCAGTCTTCCGGCATGTATGGTGGCAGCGGTATGTCCAGTCTCCACGCCCTGTCCTCCAGCTTCGGCAAGTACGATTTTCACTCTCTCGTCGTCGATGTAATGATAAATCGTTCCGGCGGCATTCGAGCCTCCTCCCACACAAGCCATTAGATAGTCGGGATAGTCGCGACCGATTTTCTCCTGTAACTGCTCCTTAATCTCCTTGCTGATGATGCTCTGCAGGCGGGCAACAAGGTCGGGGTAGGGATGAGGTCCCACGGTAGAGCCGATGATATAGAATGTGTCGGAGGGATGGCAGCACCAGTCGCGGATAGCCTCGTTGGTGGCATCCTTAAGCGTCCAGTTACCTGTTTTCACCGGTCTAACCTCTGCTCCCAACATCTTCATTCTCTCCACATTGGTGTGCTGGCGTTCCACGTCGAGCGCACCCTGATACACCACGCATGGCATATCCATCAGTGCGCATACAGTGGCGGTTGCCACACCATGCTGTCCGGCACCCGTCTCGGCGATGATGCGCTTCTTGCCCATCTTCTTGGCAAGCAGAATCTGTCCGATGGTGTTGTTGATTTTGTGGGCACCTGTGTGGTTGAGATCCTCGCGCTTCAGATAAAGCTGGCAACCATAGCGTTCGCTCATACGTCGTGCGAAATACAGAGGCGAGGGGCGACCTACATAGTCGCGCAACAGTGACATATATTCATCCTGAAACTCCTTGGATTCGAGTATGGGAAGATACTGTTCCCTCAGTTTCTCCACTGTGGCATACAGGATTTCGGGGACGTATGAGCCGCCGAATTCACCGTAAAAGCCTTTCTCATCTACTAAAAACGATTTCTTCATATTGTTGTACTTTTGTAATTATCTTATCTTACTATAAAAAAGAAGCTCACCGCGTGTGCGATGAGCCTCTTGTATTTCTTTAAAATATAGGTATGGCAACATAGCCCGCGATTATTTGAATCTCGAGTTGCGCCACCACCAAATATTATTGTTCATTCTGTTCATTCTTTCTGTTTTTATAAGTTTACGGCTGCAAAGTTACACATTTTCTTTTAAACTGCAAAATTTTTGGCACTTTTTTTTATGATTTGAAACAAAAAAATAAAAATATCGCGATTTTCTTGGTTATATCGGAAATTATGAGTACTTTTGCACATTATTATATATATTATGGACGTTGAACAGAATATTTTGCAGTTATATCGGCAGTGGGCGGGCAGCGACCCTGTGAGTGTGACATCACTTCCAGGGGCTGGCAGCAACCGCAAGTACTACCGCTTTGCCGACAAGGACGGAACAACCGTTGTAGGTGTAGTCGGGACAAGTCGCGACGAGGACCATGCATTCATATATCTCAGCAATCATTTCGACCAGAGGCGCCTTCCGGTGCCCAAGGTTCTTGCTGTGAGCGACGACGAACTGTGTTATATCCAGCAAGACCTCGGCTCTGTGTCGCTTTTCGACGCGCTCAAGGGCGGACGTGAGGCAGGTGGGCGATATAATGTCAAGGAGAAGGAACTGCTCATCAAGACAATACGCCAATTGCCCAATATGCAGATACGCGGTGCCCGAGGGTTGGATTTCTCGCAGTGCTATCCCCAACCGGAGTTTGATACCGACAGTGTGCTCTTCGACCTCAACTACTTCAAGTATTGCTTCCTTAAGACCACCGACATCGACTTCAACGAACTCAAGCTTGAGGCCAACTTCCGAATGTTTGCAAACGACCTCACCGAGGAGAAGATGGAGAGTTTTCTCTATCGCGATTTCCAGGCTCGCAACATCATGCTCGACGATAAGGGCAATCCGTGGTTTATAGATTTTCAGGGTGGTCGAAAGGGACCTTATTACTACGACCTCGCCTCATTCCTGTGGCAGGCGTCGGCAAAATACTCGCATAAGTTGCGCCGCGAACTCGTGTATGAATACTACTATTCGCTGAAGAACTACACCGAGGTGCCGTCGGTGCGCCATTTTGCCCAACGATTGAGTCTCTTTGTGCTCTTCCGTACGCTTCAGGTGTTAGGTGCATACGGTTTCCGTGGATATTTCGAACATAAGAAGCATTTCATTGACTCCATACCGCCAGCGATACAGAATCTGCGTGAACTGCTCCACGACAACAAATTCCCCTATCCCTATATGGTCGAGGTGCTTGAGCGACTCACTCAGTTGCCGCAGTTTGCCATGATACAGCAGGCGGCAGCCAATCGCACGGATGGTTATAAGGTGACCGACAACAACATCTATCCCGCCCATCCGCAGGACGGACCAGCCACTTTCTCGAAATACGATGGCAAGGGTCCACTCGTAGTCACTGTTTATAGCTTCTCTTATCGCAAGGGAATCCCCGACGATCCTTCGGGCAACGGCGGAGGATATGTCTTCGACTGCCGCAGCACTCACAATCCCGGACGATACGAGCCGTATAAGAAACTCACTGGTCTTGACGAACCAGTCATCCGATTCCTTGAGGACGACGGCGAGATACTCACCTTCCTCGACTCCGTATATAAGTTGGCAGATGCCCATGTGCGCCGTTATATCCAGCGAGGTTTCACCTCGTTGATGTTCTGCTTCGGTTGCACTGGAGGTCAGCATCGCAGTGTATATTCCGCACAACATCTCGCCGAGCATATCCATGATAAATTTGGAGTGGAGGTGAGGATTATCCACCGCGAACAGAATATCACCAATACATTGGAGGCTAAATGACATGAAGCAGGCTATGATATTTGCGGCGGGACTTGGAACCCGCTTGCGTCCGTTGACAGACACGATGCCAAAGGCATTGGTTAGGGTAGGGGGAGAGCCTCTGCTCTGTCACGTCATTATGAACCTTAAG
Organism: uncultured Prevotella sp.; assembly: GCA_945830345.1. Classification (GTDB taxonomy): domain Bacteria; phylum Bacteroidota; class Bacteroidia; order Bacteroidales; family Bacteroidaceae; genus Prevotella. Next base: position 14,699 of record CALZYS010000012.1, on the reverse strand, counting down.
GCGGCGGGCTTTGAGCGCATTGTGGTGAATGTACATCACTTTGCGGGGCAGATAGTGGATTATCTCAAAGCCAACGGCAACTTCGGTCTTGACATACGCATCAGCGACGAGAGCAATCAACTGCTCGACACAGGAGGTGGCATCCGCAAGGCTGCTCCGCTCTTCGACCCCTCGTCGCCCATCCTTATCCATAACGTGGATATATTGAGCAATACAAATCTCGCCAAATTATACGACTCTGCCGCCAACCATGATGCCACACTGCTTGTCAGTAAGAGAGAGACATCCCGATATCTGATATTTGATGATGAGATGAGGCTGAGGGAATGGATTAATGTGAAGACGGGGGAGAGGAAGCCACAGCCAACAGAACCACAGCCCCCCCAACCCCCCGAGGGGGGCTTTTCGAGTGCGCAGGACTTCCCCCTCGGGGGATTGAGGGGGGCTTTCTCCGGCATCCACGTCTTCTCGCCTCGCTTGTTTCCTCTGATGGCAGAGTGGCCCGACAAGTTTGGCATCATCGACTTTTATCTCGACGCATGTCAGAAGGCAGACGTTCGCGGTTATCTCAAGGCCGACCTCCGTCTGCTCGATGTCGGAAAAATCGGCTCACTCAGCGAGGCGGAACAATTCATCCGTCTTTAACTTCTTTATCCTCATAGATAATAAACAATTTAATTCATATATATAATATAATAATGTAAAGAACAATGGAACAGAAGATTATTATCCTCGATTTCGGGTCACAGACGACCCAGCTCATTGGCCGTCGCGTCAGAGAGCTCGACACCTTCTGCGAGATTCTTCCCTACAACAAGTTTCCCAAGGACGACCCCTCGGTGATTGGAGTCATCCTCAGCGGTTCGCCCTATTCGGTGCACGACCCCGAGGCATTCAAGGTTGACTTGAGCCAGTTTGTCGGTCGATTGCCGGTGTTGGGCATCTGCTATGGTGCGCAGTTCATCTCGCACACCCTCGGAGGAAAGGTTGAGAAGGCTGACTCTCGCGAGTATGGTCGCGCTCATCTCTCAACAGTCGATACCTCTAATCCCCTGTTCAAGGGATTTGACCAGAATTCCCAGGTGTGGATGAGCCATGGTGACACCATCACCGCCATCCCCGAGGGCTTCGAGTGCATCGCCTCCACGAATGACGTCAAGTTTGCAGCTTACGCTGCCAAATCAGAGAGGCTTTGGGCAGTGCAATTCCATCCAGAAGTATTCCATACCTTGCAGGGAACACAACTCCTGAAGAACTTCGTGGTTGACATCTGCGGCTCAACGCAGAGCTGGAGTGCCGCCTCTTTCGTAGATACCACCGTTGCCGAACTGAAAGAGCAGTTGGGCGACGACCGTGTCATCCTCGGGCTTTCAGGTGGAGTGGATTCTTCGGTATGTGCCGTGTTGCTCAACCGTGCCATCGGCAAGAACCTAACCTGTATCTTCGTTGACCACGGAATGTTGCGCAAGAACGAGTTCCGTGATGTGATGCACGATTATGAGTGTCTCGGTCTGAATGTCATCGGTGTTGATGCCAGCGAGAAGTTCTTCTCCGACCTTGCAGGAGTGACCGACCCCGAACAGAAGCGCAAGATTATCGGTCGCGACTTTGTCGAGGTGTTCAATGCCGAGGCAAAGAAGATTGTGGGAGCCAAGTGGCTTGCCCAGGGCACCATTTATCCCGACCGCATCGAGAGTCTTAACATTACAGGTAAGGTTATCAAGAGCCACCACAACGTGGGCGGTCTGCCTAAGGAGATGCATCTCCAGCTATGCGAGCCACTCAAATGGCTGTTCAAGGACGAGGTGCGTCGCGTTGGCCGTCAGCTCGGTATGCCCGAACATCTCATCACTCGCCATCCCTTCCCCGGTCCAGGGCTTGCCGTCCGCATCCTTGGCGACATCACTCCCGAGAAGGTGCGCATACTCCAGGATGCCGATGATATCTACATCCGCGGCTTGCGCGATTATAAGGTAAAGCTCTCTGGTGAGGATGCCCGCAAGGTATTGGCAGCCGGAGTGCCCGCCGAGATGACCGACGGCGAGATTGAGGTGTCTCTTTACGACCAGATTTGGCAGGCAGGCACCGTCCTTCTCTCCACAGTCCGCAGTGTAGGCGTGATGGGTGACGAGCGCACCTACGAGCATCCCGTAGCCCTCCGTGCCGTCACCTCCACCGATGCCATGACCGCCGATTGGGCACATCTGCCCTATGATTTCATGGCAAAAGTCTCCAACGAGATAATCAACAAGGTGAAGGGAGTCAACCGTGTATGCTATGACATCTCCTCAAAACCACCTTCCACAATTGAGTGGGAATAAACATAAACCCATTGCGACCCGCAGACATCAACGTTTGTGGGTCGCTTCCTTATATATGGATGAAGGCAAGACAGCCGGAAAGTAAGAGCACAATAGGGTAAAAATGGAGTATAATGGCTAAAAATGAGGGATAATTGAAAAAAAAACATAGTTATTGCATTGATTTCAAAAAAAAATGCTTATCTTTGCAGCGTGAATTAGTATCCGCAGACAAAAAAAGAGTAAAGCGTTAAGCCTTTTCATACGTGTGTCAAATATCGTTATAATAAACAATAATGACTAAAATATAATTGCCTATGGGAGTCTTTTTTGAAATATGCAAATTTTCAGCAGGAAGCCTTGTTTGGGGATTCCTCATTTCTGCTGTGTGTATTGCTTTGTTTCTGATTGCGTTGAAGGGATGGTTTAAGAATGCCCAGTTGTCACCATGGACTTATGTAGTTGGAATCGTGTTGTTTATCTTTGTTGGTCTTCAGAGCACAATGATTTCAGGTGCCATAAAGATTATCAATACTGCCGACTTTTATGAACAGCAACTCACGGAGATGGTAAATCAAGCTCACGAGAACCAAGGCAAAGGATTTGGTTTGGGCGATCTCGTTCAGTCTGTTCTTAATGGTGGTGGATTGTCAGATATAATAGGTGGAGTAGTCGGTGGCATTTTGTCAGGAGATCCACAGAAGGAAATCAGTGGACCGGAATCCACGGCTATAGTTGAGAACCTTGTAGATAAGTTCCCCATTCTCTCCAATTATTTCGATACAGGAGCCTTCACTGGTTATACCGTTCAAGAGTTGCCCCATGCCATTGCATTAGAGATAAAAGATTATTTAAAGTGGTATATCTTCCGTCGTCTGATGTGGTGTTTGGGATTTCTTGTAGTAGCGACCATTGTGGCAATAAAGACATTGGACCGCAAGGGTGCCTATACTCGAAGTGCCACTGGTGGTTATGCAGGTGGCGGTACTTCTGGTTTGTCGAGTTTCAGCGACGAGGCTTTTTAAGAATATAATAATAACATTAAATAACATAAAGTATGTCAAATCATCTCATTATCGGATTAGGCGGTACCGGAGGCAAGGTCCTTCGCGAGTTCCGCAAGAGAGTGTATGAAGAGTTCAGAAGCAATGAACCGGGTGGTGGTGTGTTCCTCGACTATATTTATGTAGATTCATCTCCCGCCGATCTCAACGACCGCACTGGTTGGAAGGTCTTGGGTAAGAGTGTACATCTTGGTGAAGCACAGAAGGTGAACATCAATGGTATCAATGCCTCGATGATACAGAATCTCAATATGTATCCTGGTCTTCAGGCATTTATAAATGACAGCGACAAACAACTCATCGACCAGCACATGGGACCGCTTATTTCAGCGGGCATCGGTGGTCAGCGTCGTCGCTTGGGTCGTATGCTTATAGCCAACAACCTAACCGACAAAAATAGCAAGGACAACTTCAACAACGTGCTTCAGGCAGCAGTCGTTCGCCTGCAGCACGCATCCAACGACAATGATGTTACCTTCCACGTCTGTGCAGGTCTTGCCGGAGGAACAGGTTCGGGCAGTATCGTTGATGTTATATCACAGATACGCAAGAAATATCCATACGAACTGAACACCCATGCCTTCAAGATTCGTCTCTTCGTATATATGCCAGAGCGCAATATGGTGTATGCCGACCATGACAGTGGATTCTATCAGGCAAATGGATATGCAGCCCTTAGCGAACTGAATGCCATCAGTACAGGTCATTATTGTCCGCTCGACGTCACAGGCGAACGTGATGTCTTTACTCAGGAGGTGCAGCGTCTGCTTTCCGGTCAGGAGTCGTTCGAGGCAGCTTATATATATAGTAATGTGAATGAGAAGGGCAAGGTGCTCGACCTTAGTCATATGTTGCCGGCGTCAGTTGCCGACTTTATGTTCCAGACTGTGGTAGTGGCAAATCGCGATGGTGGAGCAGGCAAGATGGCGCGTCTTGTGGGATGCGAGAACGACGGCGCAGGACCAGAGCGCGACCAGAACGGCGACCTCAACCGCAGCCGCAAGTTCATGTCATTCGGTATCACCCGAATCGAATATCCCGAGACAGAGATTGATGAATTCGTATCCTATACATACGCAATACAGGCAACACGTCAGTTGACCTATAACCTTTGGCAAGAAGGTGTGGGATATGGTGAATGTTCAATCGAGGAGGTTGGCACTGGCTTTGCCGACGAAATCAAGGACATCAAGAATCGTGGTCGATTCAAACTCTCGAATGCCGACCTCACCCTTGAGAAGGCTATCATCGAGAATGCTAATTCAGGCAAGTGGAAGCCATTCAACATCACATGGGAGACACGTACCCAGCAGGATGCCGGCTTGGTGCAGGGACAATTTGAGAAAAAGCAGTGGTTGGCACAGTTCACCAAACTCTGCGATGGATATTATAATGAGCAGTTCCGTGCCCATGGTGTCAAGAAATTCTTCGAGATACAGCGTCAGGAGATTAAGTCCTACGCCCGTCATATCCGCCGTCACATCGAGGGAATCCTCTTTGAGGAGTGGGCTTCGGGCAGCAAGGACAGCAAGAGTATGCTTGAGATTGAGAAGTATGCCCAGTTGCTTCGCACCGACTGTGACGACCGCATCACAGCCTTCAAGCAGCAGATATCCCGTCAGGAGCAGGCTATGGAGAAGTATGGTGCCGACATCACTGCCGCCAATAACGAGTGGAACAACATAGGATGGATGCGCGAGGCGCTCACCAACAAGTCGGCCAAGGTGTTTGCTGCCTTCAAAACCGCTAAGTGCGAGTATTATGTAGCAGCCACAAAGGTTGAGAGCTATCAGTATGCCATCTCCCTCCTTCAGGAACTCATTATTGAGTTGGGCAACATGATTGAAGGTATCAAGGCCGTGAAGAACGAGATGAACGCCATTCTCGACAATGTCGTGAAGCAGGCTGGTTCGAAGTGCCAGAAGAATTCCGTCACCGACGAGTCGATAATCAAGAAGTATGATCCTGAGAAGGTGCAGCAGATAGCCAAGCAATACTCAATCAACCATGATTATCAGAGCAGCAATGCCGCCGAGATTCGCAAGCGCATGATTGACGGCCTTGGCGAGGAGGGCGAGCGCACATTTGCCAACCTCTTCTCTTGCATAGATGTGGATACAGCCACTGATATTATCATTGAGGTGTGTGTGAAGAACGCCCGTGCAGCTATGGAGGACACTGCAAAGAACGACCCTCTGATGCGTATGGTGGGAGTGAACATCCTCGACAAGCTGAAGGTGGAACTCAATACCGACGAGAAGATTGAGGCATTCGTCAAGCAGTGCGTAAACTACGCAAGCTCCTATGTGCAGTTCAATCCCTCTGAGTCTTCTAAGGTAATTGCCGGCAATGAGGGCAAGATGATGTCTATGGTGCAGATTGCCCTTCCAAAGGCAGAGAGCGACAGCACCAAGGGCTTCCGCAACAAGCTTCTTGATGCTTTCCGCGAGAATGTCACTGGATTCAATCCCAATGATGATGTATCAGAGAACTTCAAGTCCAATCAGATAGTTGTAGTTTGTGCCAATGCCGGATTCCCGCTCCGCTATCTTGAGAACATGAAGGTGCTCAAGGAGAAATACGACCGTCTGCTTGCAGCTCCGCAGAAAGATCTCAATCGCATGGTTCTGCACACCGAGTCGTTCAAGACCCCACTGCCAGCCCTCTTCGAACTTGAGTCGAAAGAATTGCTTGAGTCAGTGAAGAAGCCTCTTATGCTTGCCTTTGCCCTCAATATTATCCAGCCGCAGAGCGACCCGACAACAGGCGAGAAGTTCTTCGCCATCAAGCAGGCCGACGAAGTCTTTGGCGACCAGTGGGTGAAGTTGGGCAAGAATTTTGCTTCTTGTCTTGATGTTCTCTCTCATGACTTCAAGAAGTTCAAGGCACTTGAGGCCGATGTTGAGCGCGAGATGAAGATTCAGGCTCGCAGCAACGACCAGAAGGCTGAGGTGCGCAAGGCTCTCGGCGCTGTCGTTCAGCAAATAATCCTTCCCACCATGTGCGAGGGCAACCAGTTTAGCCCTGTTTATGAGGAGTATAAGAAGAAGGCAATGGAAATCATTGCAAATGAGTTAAAGGAATTATAATATTACGAATGAAATAAAAGAATTTTAAGAATATGGCAAAGAAAAAAGGAATATGTCGCAACGAAGAGTGCGAGATGTGCGACCCTTCCATCATCCAGGAAGCGGACGAGTTCAATTTTGTATGTGAGAAATGCGGTCAGGAACTGTTTCCTGTAGGAGGCGGTACTACTGAACCTGGTACTGGTGGCGGATGGAAAAAATGGGCCATCATCGGTGCTGCGGTAGTGGTGCTTGGTGGAGGCGGTGCTTTCTTCGCTCTTAGCGGTGGCGACGAGGCTCCCAAGAAAGAGGCAAAGACTACCATGCCCAAACCACCGGTGCAGAAGACTGAAACAGTAAAACCAGAAAAACCGGAACCTCCAGTACCTACACCAGAAGGGGGAAAAGAGGCATCCGGTCAAGAAACTAAGCCCGCCACTCCTCAGCCCCCAAAACCCACAACCCCCGCTCCCATGCCAGTGAAGAACGGCTCAGGCTCGGTCAACCTTGGCTATGGCAAGTATGTGGGCGACCTAAAGGATGGCAAGCCCCACGGACATGGCACTATCACATATACCAAGTCGCATCAGATTGTAAGTTCCAAAGAACACGTTGCCAATCCTGGCGACAAGTTCGAAGGCGAGTTCCGCGACGGACGTATCTCTGGAGGTATTGGTTATTGGTATCATGACGGTGATATAACAGCTATCAAACCATGATAAGATACTGGCTCTCGATTTTAGCCTTGGTGGCAGCGGTGGCATCGTGCTCCGCTGCTACCTTTAAAACCCGCAGATTGCAGCAGATTGCTTCGGCTGTGGGGGTGGAAGACATGAGGATAGGGAAGAGTTGTGACACTCTTTTGACATATCGGGGGCGCGATCTTAGGATTAAGAGCGATATTACCGGCAATGTGAGTCATATAGGATACGCCCTATTCTCCGAATCAGATGCCGAGAGGCTAAAGGTGGAAGCATTGCGTGACTTCGTAGAGCGTTATACTCTCGAACTTGAGCTTTCGCTCGACGGTCGAAGTGCCGAAGAACGCATGGACATCGACAAGGTGTTTATCTCGCGAGGCACATGGCAGATGTTGCGACGCATTTCGTCTGCTCGTCTTGCTGATGTCGAGGAGATAAATAGGCGTATGTATCGTCTCACATGGATGATTGGCGACAAAGAACTTCGCATCACCATACCAGCCGATTGTCAACTGATTATTGGTGCCGATGCCCTGGAATTGGAGAGTATTGTTGAGAGAGATGTCCCCAATTTTCCTGCCGACTATACTTTCAACATTCAGTGTGACGATGCTAAAGTGTCGGCTGCCGAAGGTTTGAAGATAGTGGAGCGAGGGTATTATCTCAACGAACTAATCCGTGCCGACTTATATTTTGTGAATAAAGGAGGCGACATGCAGCTTTATTGCGACAAGCGCAATCCCTCTCGTTCCATTAGCAACATCATGCTCACCGGACAGTTTGCCAAACCAATACCGATGAAGCTCACTATCAACAAATATGGCTATAAGAGCAGCGAGCTGAACACTACTCTCCAGCAGTTCTTGGCTTATTGTATAGAAGAAGGATGCACATTGTATTTCGGCATCAAGACAAGTGGCGACTCCCGTCTGACGGGCACTCTCTTTGCACGCAACGATGCCTTGGGATATAATCATGTCATGTCGGTGGTATTCCCTACAGACATTATCTCTGGCGGAAACTCCAAAGTCGCATCCACTCTTTATGCATATATCCCATTGCACAACGTAACAGAAAAATTCTTTAAATAATAAATAGGAATATGAATAAACTATCTATTGTTGCCATTGCACTATTATTGACGCAAGGCGCTGTGGCACAGAACACTGCCGAGATAAAGAAGGAAATCAACACGGTGAAGCGCAGCAACTCGTATATCTACGCCGAGGCAACAGCCTCCACTATTGAGGAAGCAAAAGCCGTGGCTGAGGAAATTCTGTATGAGGAAATTAACGAGTGGGCTGCCACCAAGCGCAAGTTTCAGACTAAGGGCAACTTTGTTGTCAACAACAAGAGCGACCGCTGGACTTCATACAGCCTTCCTCGTGGAAATATGTTCCGCAGTTTTGTATTCGTCAAGAAGAGCGACATAATTTCCGTTGATGACTCTGAAGTAATCGGAGGTCTCTCCAATAAAGTGGTCAAGTTGAATCAGACAAAGGATAAACCCTCATTTCCCGATGCTGTGATGCAAGTGTATCACTGCACCAAGTATTCTGAATTGGTTGAGACCATTACACGCCTCAAAAACAGTGGTATGATAACCCATTATGCCCGCTATGCCTCACTCACCAAGCCAGAGATATATTATCTTGCGATATATGACCGCCGTGGCACCATCCTTTCCGTATTGACCAACGGCAATCCCCGCATAAATGTCGAGACAGGCAAGGAAGATGGAGTCCTTAATTATAAGGGATGTGGAGCCATTGGATTCATGCTGGCTGATTCAGCAGAATAACAAAGAAACAATGCTAATTATTATATAAGGTATGAAAAGAACAAGTAGAATACTATTCCAGGCAGTATTTGCCTTACTCTTTGTCACTCTGCCGGCACAGGCTGTGGATGTGACCCTCACTGTTGACGAGCATGTCGATCGTCCGGCAGCATTGGCTGCTGCACAATCCAATTTGGCAGCAGTGCTCACCGAAATCAACCGTGCACAAAAGGCGAATGAGCCAGTGTCGGTGAAGAACCTCCGTATGGATGAATTTGCCAAGAAATCGTTGGCTCGCCTGTGGGCAGTCACCCCGTTTTATTGCGATGACGAAGAAGTGGTAGAGCGTTGTTGGGTGTTTAAGAATGGTACGATGATGGTATCCCATATTCCACTCATCATCACTCCCGAGGACGAAAACTTTGGCCTTGGCACCTATCAGGAGGCAGTTGTGGAGTTCGACTCCAAAGGTCAGCTCATCGACTTCCGTTTTGCCCTTGATGCCCAGACAGCCGAGAGCATGGAACGTTGCGGCACTGTGGTTGACAAGGAGAAACAGATGATTATCCTGCAATATGTAGAGCGTTTCCGCACAGCCTACAACCAAAAGGACATTTCCACCATCGAGAAGATGTTCAGCGATGATGCACTCATCATCACCGGACGTGTGGTTATGGCTAAGCCTAAGGGCGATCAGGAAGCTCAGTTTAAGGTGGAGTATAACAAGCAGAACAAACAGCAGTATATCTCCAACCTGCGCCGCGCTTTTCTGCGCAACAAGTGGATTGACGTAAAGTTCTCCCAGATAGGTGAGAACGGCGAGGATGGCGGATGTGCCGGTATCACCCAGTCAACCAAGGACAAGACCAAGTATGGAGTGCGCCTGCATCAGTCGTGGAAATCGAGCAACTATAGCGACGAGGGTTATCTCTTCCTTCTTTGGGAGTTCCCCGAGGATGGCAGCGACCCTATCATTCATGTGCGCACATGGCAACCCGAGATAGTGGGCGGCACAAAGCAGAAGCCCGATGACAACATCTCTACTCTTGGCGGTTTCGACCTATAGTATCAATTTAACAAAAGATAATTGAAAAACGATATGAAGAAGATATTGTTAATAACATTTCTTTTGGTAGCCTCGATAGCATCGATGTCTGCACAGTCGTATATCTCCTATGCACGAGCAGAGGAAGAGGACGTGATAGCCGACCTCAATGGAGCCGGTGGAGTGCTTGTGCTTTCCAAGCGAGGCGACCTTGTGTTCGCCGTTGACAATGCCTCGCATCCGGTAATCACTCCCAAAGGCAAGCGAGACGACGGACTTTATGCTTATGAGATTGTAGTGGCTAAGGAAGACAACCCTACACCCAAGATCGAGGTGAGCAAGCGTGGCGATGTCGATCGTGTCTCGTTTGCCATCACCACCCGTAAGGACTTCTTCCTCGCCTTTATGGTGGGTGAGGTGGCCAAACCTATCCGTTTTGAGGACCATAAGCAGGCTAATGATATCATTGCCAACGACAAGATGGCAGCTGTGGAGATAACCTCCGCCATTGCCGACCTTGTGGTAGATTGTCCCAAGGAACTCGAGGCCAAGATTACCAACAAGACCAAGGATGCAGGAGTGAAAGAGACAGAGATTGTCATTCCGCTTGCCAATTACCACCGCTATCGTGATGCAGTCGAGCGGCTTTCAAAGGAAGTGGAGAGTATGACCGACGAGGTGGAAAAAGCTGCATCCGAGGGCAAACTCAACGATGCCCAGCTCCAGGCACGCTTTGTTGAGATAGACAAGAAGGAAGCCGAAAAGGTTGAGGCTGAGAAGAAGCTTGAGGCTGTGTCGAAGATAGCGGTATATGCCGAAGGCACCAACCGCCTCTATATCGATGTCAGCCAGCTCACTCCCCGCCAGAAGTTGGTGTATGGCGTGTTGCTCCGCACGGTTGTCGTCAAGGAGCATGTCAGCGAGTGCAGCGGATTCCTTGAGGAGGGCGGTCGTCTGTTTGGCTTGCGCCAGTATAAGGGAGCGCGCGAGGCCTTTGTCAAGGCACTCTCCGCCAAGGATGCACCTGCAAATATGAAGTCGTCGATCAAGACCAACATCACCCAGTGCGACTCTTGCATAACCTACGACCTTGCAGTGCGTGTAGCCCTCAAGAAAATGAAGGAAATGAAGGATAAGGGCACTGGCAATCAGGCCGACGTGGTGAAATATGCGTCGGTAGCAGCCAATTTCATGCGCCAGCTCGACAAATACAATCCGTCGGAGTATTACTCCAGCAAGGCCAAGGTGCTCGAAAAGATGGTTGAGGATATGCCTCTCGACATCAAGTTCACCACCACAAAATGGGTGAACAATGCCAGCGGATTCTACGAGGATGGCTATCTCGGCAATGTTGAGGTGTGGGCATATCATGGTGCCACGATGCCCAATGTGCGCGACTTCTCTTCCGACCGCAAGCTCCTTAAGGCTATAGGCAATTCGCCATCTCTCTACAAGAAGATGGGAGAAACAGATGCCAACGGTGAACTCACCATCCACCTCTCGCGCAAGGATTTGCCCCGTGGCATACTTCTTCGCCCAGTAGGTTATGGCGACAAGGTGAAGGCCAAGTATGTCGATATGATTGATGTGATGAGTCAGTCGGAAGGTGAATACAACAAGCGCCAGTTCCGCACAAAGATGTATTATTCCGATAAGAAATAATTATTAATTAAACTAAAATAAATGCTTATGAAGTCTAAAGTAACAAAAATCGTTTTTGCCGTTATTATGGCAATGTGTGTAAGTAATGTCTCAGCACAGGGATTCCTTGACAAAATCTCTAAGGGACTTGACAAGGTTGACGATGCGATGAAGAAAGTTGACGATGTGACCGGACAGTTGACCTCAGCCACAGCCGTCGATTCAACCAAGAAGATTCAGTGGGACAAGATTCCCGAGTATCATGCCGAGAAAGTTGCCATCAAGGACAAGGACGGCAATGTAGTGAAGAATGCAGATGGCACCGAGGATTATCGCGTAATGCTTATTGACCAGTTTGGCAATATCAGAAGTCAGGAGGTGGCTGATGCCCAGGTTAAGAAGCTCACGTCTAAGATATTGCTCATCGTAGGCAAGGTTGGTGGCGGTGCCCTTCTTGGCGGATTGATGGGCGGTGGCAAGGGTGCCGCAGCTGGAGCTGTCGGTGGATTGCTACTCAGTATTGATGACATCAAGATGGCTACGAAGCTCAACAAGAGTCTGAAGAAGCAGCGCAAGCTCATCGCCGAGTACAAGAAATCATTTACCGATGAGGGTAAGCCCGTCTCGGCTTCTGTCGATATGAAGAAGATTGCCGGTATGGAAATTCTTGACAACAATTTGTCAAAGGATTCCGAGGAAATCCTGGCAATTATAAATTCTGCCGAATTCAAGGGCGAGGAAGGATTGGAGAATATCGATGAACTTATGCCAACATCTGACGAGACAGGCGAGAAGAAGGCATAATTCAAGTGTTAGCACAATATACAATAATTTAATTCAATACCCGATAGTCATATGTTATTTGGCATATTCAATCAAGGCAATTTTAAGAAATTCACTAATGTGTGTATTGTTTTTGCATCATTGGTGATAGTGGCTAATTTGGCTCTTTCCTTTATGGGCTCCAACGCTCTGCCCGAGGAGAGCATTATCCTTCATGCCCAGAAAAGCTCAAAATTATATATGCCTTTCGGCGGTCTCAAGGGAGATACTGTAACATGCGAAATTGTCCGTGGAGATAGTGTATGGCTATTGGGTATTGACAATGACAAACTCAGATATTGGGTGACTGATGCACATGGACAGCGTGGATATGTCAATCAAGAGGACTTCGATTCCTGCATAGTCATTCATAGTCTCAAGAGAGTTAAAGACAAAATCAAACCCTATCTGGGCGACACGGTGCAGATAGTAAAGCCCCTGCGCAAAAGAGACGAATTCCTCTGCCGTCTGCCCAATGACAGCACCATCGAGGTGAAAGGCGAGAATCTCTTTGGACTAACTGCTATAAAGTACGAGAAATATATCACCGAAGGCAATTACACCACCCACATGTCGATGAAGCGCCTTGAGCGCGAACTCAAGACCTCAAACATCGTTTCAGCCGACAGTATAGGCAAATTGGCTCGTGTGATTGCCAAAACCAAGAGCGGATGGCTGGCACGTTATAATATCACTGCCGTTGACTCTAACGGCGTGAAATACTATCCTATTGTCGCCTTCGACTCCAACGGACAGTTCGCCAAGGTGGATATGAAGGTGAAAACCTACTCTGGTTCTTTCCTTTTGTCCCTCCTTCCTTTTGTAGATACGATAGCCGACTCAGGTTTCCTTGAGTCGCTTATCGACGAGCCGATATACAACTTCAATTTAAATGTATCCGAATATCCCACATGGTTGTATTACATCTGTTGGGTGCTTGTTCTCCTGTTTGGTCTTGTTGTTTTTGCGATGTGGGTTCAGGGCACTGCGCTCCTCCCGATGTTTGTCGTTATGGGCATGACGCGATTCTCATGGGCATTTAAGCCATTGCCCGACATGGCTCTTAAGATAATAGCTTTCGTCTTCGCTTTCGTAGGCATATATTTGTGGGTTGTGTCCATTGGATTGTGGGGTATGCCTTGGTGGTTGTCATTACCGCTATTGATAGGTGCCGCTGCCTATCCGTTGTTTGAATATGGTTTTCATTTGTCTGAATCCATACCACACGAGAGGTGTCCTCAATGCCGTCATCTTGACAGCTTGTCGTATTCTTATGAAGAGAACACCGGCACTCACATCACCTATAAGGAGGAGTCGGTTAATCGTGGCAAGGTTGGCGAGAGTCGCCGCGAATGGGATACCTATGATTTAAAGACAACCCGATGGAGCGACGGTCGCACCACTCAAGAGATTTCCAACAAGCAGCATCATGTGAAAGTAGAGGGCATCTATCACTATGATGTGTATAAGGTGAAGTATCGTGTCCACGACATTTATCGTCACTATGTATGTCATCATTGCAAGCATGATGAGCGCGATTACTCTCCGAAATACGAAGAGCTTAGCCGTGAATATTTGAGGTCCTACACCAGGTAGTGACCTCAGATTACAATAATTCGGTCATATCAAATGGCACCCTTCCCCCCGTCATAGGCTCGCACGCAAATATGTCCTGCATCTCCTCGCGGCCGAGGATGCGGAGGTCGGCTATGTGATTTCTCAGGTCGGCCTTTATTCTCAGATTCTCTATTTCCTCGCGCCTTGCCCTTGCCATACGGCAGAACTCTTCCTCGCGCTCAATGCCGCAGAATCGGCGACTGCACAGATTTGCGGCAATGCCAGTCGTTCCGCTGCCGCAGAAGGGGTCCATCACCCAGTCTCCCTCGTCCGTGCATGCCAATATGATGCGCGTCAGCAGAGCGAGCGGTTTCTGCGTCGGGTGCTTGCCGCACGACTTCTCCCATCTGCCGATTGCAGGCAGTCGCCACACGTCAGTCATCTGCTTCCCGTCGTTCAGCCGTTTCATCACGTCATAGTTAAACTTGTGCGCCACCTTCTTCGATTTCCTTGCCCATATTACGAACTCCGTGGAATAGGTGAAGAACCGGCACGAGATATTCACTGGCGGATTAGTCTTCTGCCATGTGATGACATTGAGAATCCTGTATCCGAGCTGCGTCAGACAGTCGGCCACCGAGAATATATTATGGTATGTGCCCGAAATCCATATCGAGCCATTGTCCTTCAGCTTGTCCCTGCACAACCTGAGCCACTCCAT
>CALZYS010000011.1 GCA_945830345.1 uncultured Prevotella sp. | reverse complement strand
AGTTTGTAAAAGCAGCGCGTTTATTTATTTTTCTGTCCGGTAAACGCGAAACGGATTTGGCACACGTGCCAAAATCTTGATTATTGTATTGCTACGACAGAAGGGGACGATCCTTCATCCGCACGGGGCGGATTGCCGGCATGTCGTTAATTGATGACTGATGAATGATTATTGATTATCTTCATTTTCAGTCTCGGTTTCTTCAGGAAGGGAGGCCCATCGGTCTGCAGGTGGAAGATAGTCGGAGGCTCGTTCAGGAGAAATGATGGAATGGCCTATCTGCTCTTCGAGCTTCTTGCGGGCTTCGCCTGCTATCTGCCCGCCTTTGTGTGCTATGTCTGCACTTTGACGATAGCCCTTGGGGTTTCGTGCTTTCGAAATTTCGGCAGTAGAGGCTTCTGCAAAGATGTTGAGGGCGAGTTCCATGTTTGTCATATTGTCGCGTAAGGATTCTTTGTGAAGACCTTTATAACGTTTGTACTGTGCTGTGGTCTTACCGCTCCATTCCTTTGTGATGATGTCGGTGAGGGTGGCATATTGCTGTCCCTCTTTCACTCCAGCTCGATCCCATTCATCGGTGAGCGCTTTGCGGATTTCGATTGACTTGAGACGCTGATTGATCCATTTGTCGGAATAACCCAAGCGACGATAGTCATTATATGCCTGCTCGAAGTTGAGCTCTGGATCTTGCATTTGGTCGAGGCGCTCGGATGCTACTTGTGCCATCCACTGCTTAAAGGGTTCTGCCTTCTTGGAGGGAATAGACTGGATGATGCGGAAAAGGGTTTCTGCTGTGGCTGCATCTGTAGGATGGGCCTTACCATCAGCCGAAAGCATCTTCAACTTCTTACATTTTGTAAGAGGTTCATTTGCTCCCTCTTTGCGTAGCCTTCCTTTCAGCACTGACCAATATGTGCTGGCTTTCTTTGAATCCTGCTGGTCAGTTAGTATTGCAACTACATCAACTATAGAGAAATACCATTCTTCCTCTTGCTCATCCCACATTGTGCGGACATTTCTATTTTCAAACAATTGTATCTGTTCCTTCTTATACATAATCTACATTATAAAATCTGAAATCTTGTGCAAAATTACATCTTTTCTCACAATAATGCAAGAAAAATTCTAAAAACATGCAGATTTTGTTGCTAAGCACTCAATTTAGGGCACACATCTGATTCTTGTTTGATGACTGATGAATGCTTATTGATTATTTTTCTACCTCACCCGTCCTCTCCTGCTAGGAGAGGTTCCACCTCTCTCCTAAATCCTCCCATCCTCAGGAGGGAGGACTTAAAGCCTGGCCGGCCGGGCCTGTACTCGCAAACAAGCTCTCGCCCCTAAAGGGGTTGCTCGTGAGTGCCTACGCAACAGAGTCGCGATTATTTGACGCAATAAAATTGCGAGTGTTTATGCTCCAAGGGCGCGGCTGCGCGACGTAAATAAGATATTCACAAACAATTATTATTTTACCCATATTGTCTTATACATTGGCCAAACATCCATCTGTGGCACTGGAGACAATTTTGCAAATCGGCATTTCTCATAAAAACCAACAGCACTATATTCTTTAGTATGTAGAGCATTGACTGTTAAAAACAAACAAGCTGCAACATCCTGCGTTTTTGCCCTTTCAACAATAACATCTATAAGTTCTCTACCCAAACCTTGCCCTCTATAATTCTTGTCTATCGCAAAATATGTAATTTCAAGTGCTGGGTACGAATATTTTTTTTCAAATGTACTTCTGAATGTTTCGTCAACGGCTAAATCATCTGTCCCCGCAGCACCGATACTGAGGTCTTCAAAATCATCAGAATTTAGATTCACAGAATCAAAGGATAGAGAAAATAAGGCTGCGATGGTATCATTTATACTATCCCGGACTACAAAAGTAGAACAGTAGTGATTTGCATCACAGAATTTAAGGTTGCCATGTATAAAATTATCCATTTGGGCAACTCCACATTCGAAGCTGTCCAAAACAGAAAAATCCGATAAACGCTCAACCTTAAAATGACAATCCATTATCTACTTCCAAATAATAACATACTTGCGCTTCTGTGGCTCAGTATTATCCACATGAATAGATTGTGAATACGATTGCTTAACCGCCTCACGGATATCTCTTGCTATCTTACCTGTTGCTACAGGTTTGGGGATGTTGTGACCTAACATATAATAATTATTTATGATTTCGCTGCAAAGATACACAATTTATTTCAAATATGTACAATTTTACACGGAATATTTTTATTTTTACCGCAATAAAATGACATTATAACACTTTAATTGATGAAAGATGACTGATAGATGATGATGGTTTATTTATCCACTTGCTCGGCGGGGGTGATGACCTCAAGGCAGCCGGTGGGGATGTAGGCGGTGGCAACGAGGCAGAGACCCTCGATGTTGATGATGACTCGCTGCTGGCCCGCTGCACGCGCCACTCGACCTTCAACTCCCTTGAACTCACCAACTGTGACTCGGACAATGTCGCCACTCTTGTAGTGAACATTCTCGGGCTTGACCACTCGGACATCGTAGCTGTCGGCGGTCAAGGTCTTGATGAAACTGTCCATGGCGGCATCGGGGACGACAAGCGGAGGATTGTAGCCATTGGAGCCTATGGAGAAGTGGTCGTAGTAATAGGATATGAGGGAACGAATGTGGGGTTCCTTCATAAGGGAGTCGAGGGTGGTAGCTTTGGTTTGGGCAAAAATTAAGCCGGGAAGCAGCGGTAGCTGCACCCGGCGGCGTTTGCCCTTAACCATCTTCATCACTTTATGAAGAGGGTTGAAGGTCGTGATATTATATTCTTTTAAGAGGTCTGATGCCTTGATTGCACGTCCGTAGGAGGCACGGAGTACGAACCAACACTCATTTTCAAAATCGCCATGGGGGGGGGGTATTTTCACTGGATTTATTTGCCTCAGCAGCCGACTGGGCATTCTCTACCGACACCCCTGTTTGTGAACTTAGAACTTCGGGGAGCGCGTTGGAGGCAAGTCCGTCGCAAAGGGGTGAATCTGTCGGTTCACCACCTACATCACGGTGTGCATTGTTCAATGCAGTCATCGTTAAATATTTATCATTCCGCTAATATCCAGGGACTTGCGGAAAGAATTAACAGAAAAGTATCTTTGCAGTTCCTGTAATCGGGTGCAAAGATACTGCTTTTATTTGAAACGACTTCAATAATAATTAGGAGAAATTATGAAAATCGTTAAAATTAGGTATTTTTAACAAAAATGATTGATTATTGATTGCTGAGATACTCGGCGCAACTGTCGGCGCAACGCTCGCCATCCACTCCGGCAGAGACAATGCCTCCGGCATAGCCTGCTCCCTCGCCACAGGGGAAGAGACCACGCAGACGGATGTGCATGAGGGTGTCGGGGGTGCGGAGGATGCGTACGGGGGAGGACGTGCGGGTCTCTACGGCTATCACAACTGCCTCATTAGTAAGGAATCCGCGACTTTTGCTGCCGAAGAACTTAAAGCCTTCGCGAAGGCGGCGAGACACATGGTCGGGCATCCAGAAATGAAGGGGCGAGGAGATGAGTCCCGGGGCATAGGAGGAACGGGGAAGATCGTAGCTGAGTTTGCCGTTGACAAAGTCGGTCATGCGCTGTGCAGGGGCTGTCTGGCGCATATTGCCCTGCTGCCAACAGTCGGCCTCCAACCGCTCCTGATAATCCATCATCTTGAGAGGTCCGTCGCCCTCAACATCCTCGGGACGCAGTTCGACCACCATTCCGCTGTTTGACCACTGACCGCCACGGTTGCTGGGGCTCATGCCATTGACCACAATCTGACGGTCGCCCGTGGCTGCGGGAATGATGAATCCACCGGGGCACATGCAGAAGGAATAGACGCCACGACCGTCAACCTGGGTGACGAAGGAATATTCGGCGGCAGGCAGATACTTGCCCCTACCCTGCTTGTTGTGATATTGTATGCGGTCGATGAGTTCGGAGGGATGCTCAAGACGCACGCCCACTGCCAAACCCTTTGCCTCGACCTCGATGCCATCCGAGGCGAGATAGCGATAGACATCACGCGCACTATGACCGGTGGCGAGGATGACGGGACCACGGAACGTGAGTTGCTCGCCGCTCTCAACGCCCACTGCCTCGATGCCCACGACGGTGTCGCCATGGAGAAGGAGGCGGGTCATGCGGGTGAGATGGTGAACCTCGCCGCCACATCTTATTATAGTGTTGCGCATATTCTCGATGACACGGGGCAAGCGGTCGGTGCCAATGTGGGGATGGGCATCGCTGAGAATTTCGACAGATGCGCCATGCTGACAGAAGACATTCAGAATTTTATCTACATTACCGCGCTTCTTGCTGCGGGTGTAGAGCTTGCCGTCGGAATAGGCTCCTGCCCCACCCTCGCCATAGCAATAGTTGCTCTCGGGATCCACCTTCTGCGTCTTGGTGATCCGGGACAGGTCGCGCTTGCGCTCATGAACGTCCTTACCTCGCTCGATGACAATGGGACGGAGACCGTGCTCGATGAGACGGAGGGCGGCAAATAGACCGCCAGGACCCTCGCCCACGACGATGACACGCTTGCCCGACGACACGTCGGGATAATCGGTGGCGACATACTCGGTAGCGGGTGGAACCTCGTTGACAAAAATCCTTACAGTGAGGTTCACATACACTGGATTATGGCGCGCATCGATACTGCGCTTGAGGATTCTCACGCCATTGATGGTGCGGGAGTCGATGCCATTTTCGCGGGCAATATATTCCTTAACGGTGGCGGCTGAATATGCTATATTCGGCAGCACTCTAATCTGATAATCGTTTGTCATAGGTGCAAAGTTACGGCAAAAATAGAGAAAAAGTGACATAATCAGCGTTAAAAGTAGTTAATAACAACAATTATCCCAAGATAATTTGTATCTTTGCACCAAATAAATAAAAAACCTACTTAGTATGCAACAGAGATTCATAGCCGGTCCGTGCGTGATAGAGTCAGCCGAACTGCTCGACACTGTGGCGCAAGAGCTTGTCAGGATAAACGACAAGTTGGGCACCGACATCATATTCAAGGCCTCGTTTGACAAGGCCAACCGAACATCAATCCGCTCATTCCGAGGTCCGGGAATGGACAAGGGACTGCAGATGCTGGCAGACATCAAGAGCAAGTATGGACTAAAGTTGCTCACCGACATCCACGAGAGCTGGCAGGCAGCGCCCGTGGGCGAGGTGGTAGATGTGATACAGATACCGGCATTCCTGTGCCGACAGACTGACTTGCTTGTGGCTGCCGCCAAGACGGGCAAGACGGTGAACATCAAGAAAGCGCAATTCCTGAGCGGCAACGACATGCGCTATCCTGTGGAGAAGGCACGTGAGGCTGGAGCCAAGGACGTGTGGCTGACCGAGAGGGGCAACATGTTCGGATATAACAACCTGATAGTGGATTTCCGCAATATCCCCGACATGCTGCAGATAACGCCGACGGTGGTGATGGACTGTACCCACAGCGTGCAGCGACCGGGTGGCGCAGGAGGCAAGACGGGCGGAGACCGACAGTTTGTGCCGGCGATGGCGCTTGCTGCCAAGGCCTTCGGGGCAAACGGATGGTTCTTTGAGGTGCATCCCGACCCCGACAAGGGACTGAGCGATGCGGCGAACATGATGTGTCTCGATAAGCTTTATGAGCTTATCGAGAAATTAAAGAATTAAAAAATTAAAGAATTAAAGTTCGGATGCGGATTCATTACTAATTCCTAATTCCTAATTCCTAATCAAAAATGAAAGCTCGAGACTACGCAATACAATGTATAAAGGACGAGGCGGAAGCCCTGATGGGACTGATACCTCAGATAGACGACAATTTCGACAATGCCGTCGAACTGATATTCCGCTGCCATGGTAAGGTGATCGTTACCGGAGTGGGCAAAAGCGGACATATCGGTGCTAAGATAGCAGCCACACTGTCGAGCACGGGCACGCCCTCGTTTTTCATCAATCCGCTCGACGTGTTCCACGGCGATCTCGGAGTGATGACCAAGGACGACGTGGTGTTGGCAATATCCAACTCGGGACTGACCGACGAACTGCTGAGATTCATACCAATGGTGCTACATATGGAGATTCCAATCGTCGGCATGAGCGGCAATCCCTCGTCGCTACTCGCCAAATACAGCACCTACCACATCAACGTGAGCGTAAGCAAGGAAGCATGCCCACTGAACCTTGCACCTACAAGCAGCACCACTGCCACACTCGCCATGGGCGACGCAATGGCAGTGGCACTGATGGAGAAGCGCAACTTCAAGCCACAGGACTTCGCACAATTCCACCCTGGAGGCGAACTCGGCAAGCGACTGCTGACAACAGCGGGAGACGTGATGCGCACGGAAGAAATGCCGGTAATCACTCCAGAGATGCACCTGGGCGACGCCATCATCCATGTGAGCAAGGGCAAATTAGGACTTGGAATAGCCGAGCGCGACGGAGAAATAGCAGGTCTCATCACCGACGGCGACATACGCAGGGCAATGGAGAAATGGAAGGCACAGTTCTTCGACAAGACAGTGGCAGACATCATGACTACCCGACCGAAGACGGTGAGCACCGACACGAAGATTTCCGAGGTGCAGAATATCATGAGCAGATACAAGATACACTCGGTGCTCGTGGCTGACAAGCACAACCACCTGCTTGGCGTAGTTGACCATTATTCATGTATGATATAAGGAATTATCGACACAAAAAGAATAAAAACAATGAAAAGAACAAGGAAGTTACTCATCATAGCTCTACTGCTACTACCGCTGACGGTGGCAGCCGTATTCTACTTCAAGACATTGGACGCGCGCAACAAGCTCAACAGCAGTCAGATAAACTGCATACTGAAGGACGCGCGAGGATATGTATGGTTTGGCACGCCTGCCGGACTATACCGATACGACGGCTATACATTCAAAAACTTCCAATGCAACTCGCAGGACGGCTCGTCGCTACCCGACAGCTACATATCAGGCATTCAGGAGTCGCTCGACGGCAACCTGTGGGTGGAGACCGCATCGGGGATGTGCATCTATCATCCACAGACAGAGAGTTTTGAGCGCGACATGAAGCAGGTATATTCGAAGATGGGGCTCAACGAGGCACCCCAAATCGTGTATATCGACCAGCGAAAGAACATGTGGATGTATATCCCAAAAAGGGGAATCTTGGCATACAACACTCAGCAGCAGCTGATGTACGAGTTCAGCTACACTGCCGACACAAAGGGAATACCCGAAGGCAAGGTGGTGTCGATAAGCGAATGTAGGGAGGGAGCGCTCATTGTGTATGAAAACGGCACGATAGCATGCTGCGACATCAGTCACCAGCAGCGCACTCTGTGGATAAACAGCAACATCGCCGAACAAGGGCTGAGACACTCCACATCATTGAAGGCGTTTGCCGACCAAATAGACAACATCTGGCTATACGGACATGGCACGCTTATGGTGTATAACAAGAACAACAACACCTGGAATACATCCATCGGCGACCAACTCGGAATGACGGACAACAACGTCGATCGCAGCGTATTCGCAATGGCGGGCGACCGAAGCGGAAATATATGGATTGCCACCGACCGAGCAGGACTGATAAGAATGAATGTCAACACCCACGAGATGGAAAGCGTGGAACCGCGAGCCATCAACGACAGGACAAGATCGTCGGAGACGCAGAAGAGCATACTGAGCGTGTATGTGGACGACACCGACCTGCTATGGGTGGGAACGGAGAAAGCCGGAGTGGCATACTACGGCAAGAACATATACAAATTCCAGTCGGCATTCCTCGGCGACATCACAGCCATGACCCAGGATGCACAGGGCAAGGTGTGGTATGGCACGAGCAACAGTGGCGTGCTTGACTACGTGGGACTGTTGGCAAGCCTGAAAGTGAGTGCGATGACAACCACAAAGGACGGTAGCCTGTGGGTGGGATCACCCGAAAACGGACTGGCACGAATACAAGCCAGTGGCACTACCATCTATTCGGCACAGAGGGACAGCAACAACACCAACACCCTCATCGACGACCATATCAACGCATTGTGTAGCGACCGTTCGGGAAGTCTGTGGATTGCCACAAACGGCGGTCTGCAGGTGTTCAATCCCAAGATGAACACATTCTCCACATACACCAAGGAAAGCGGCAAGCTCAACACAAACATGATCACATCGCTACACTACGGCAGCAACAACAACATGCTCGTGGGAACCAACGAGGGACTCATGATACTCAACCTCTCGACGACGGAGAAGAGGGTTTATACAGGTAACTCCACCAATCTCAAGAAATTCACCAACGACTATGTGACACAAGTGATTCAGGACTCAAGAGGACTGATATGGATAGGAACAAGAGACGGTGTGAACGTGCTCAACCTCAAGAACGACAGCCTCAACTACATCACCGAGGACAACGGACTATGCAACAACTGCATATGCGGTATCACTGAGGACAAAAACAAGAATATATGGCTGACTACGAGCAGTGGAGTGTGCAGGGTGGTAGTACAGGGCGACCATGTGGGCGACGTGTTTAGTTATGGACTCTATAACTACGACCTCTCAGACGGCCTGCAGAGCAACGAGTTCAATTCCGGGTCAATACTATGCAAGAACGACGGCAACGTGGTGTTCGGCGGATTGTATGGAGTGAACTGGATTAGCGAGAGAAGCAAGGACGACACCAACTCGCTGCCGAGAGTGATGCTGACACAACTCTTCATCGGAGAAACTGAGATACAGACAGGACACGAATACAACGGACTGGTGACACTGCCGCAGGCACTCAACGAGAGCAACAAACTCGACCTGACGAGCAGCCAGAACACATTCACCATAAAATTCTCAGCCGGCAACTACAACCAAGGCGAGCGACTGCAATTCATGTATTGGATGGAGGGACTTGACAGTGAATGGCGCAACGCCGACCCACTGCAGCACGGAGTGACATTCAAGAACCTGAAGAGCGGCAAATACACACTTCATGTCAAGGCGATGAGTGCCGACGGAGCCGTGAGCCGCCAGGAGAGAGTGCTCGTGATTGAGATAAGCAACCCCTGGTGGATGCAATGGTGGATGATACTCGTATATGTGATCGTGATTATCTCGGCGGTGTATATCTACCGAGTCACGTCGAAGCGCATAATATATATATGGTCGAAGAAGAAGGAAGTGATAAACGAACTGGCACGCCAGCGCGAGGAACTGAAGGCGGCAAGCGACGACCTACGCCAACCGATGGCTCGCATGACATCCATCATCGGAAACATATCAGAGACTGCCACAACAGTTGACCAGAAGGAGCAGGTGAACTCGCTACACTTCCAGATGCTGCAAATCATCACGCGCATATCAGAGATGCAGATGTATCTCGAAGACCCCGAGGCTAAGGCAACAACACTTGCGGCCGACCGACTGCAGTTGAACGATCGTGGCGAGGTGAAACTGTTGGGCGAGACTGCCGAACTCACAGCCACCATACGTCCGCCAAGGGAGAAATTAGAGACACAGAAATATGTGGTGGCAATTGTGGATGACAACAAGGACTTCCTCAATTTCATCACAGCCCACCTCGGACAGGTTTATACCATACACACATATGACGACAGCATGAACGCCTTCACCGACCTGGAGGTGCTCAAGCCCGACATCGTGGTATGCAAGGAGATTATGCCCAAGCTGACTGGCAGTGAATTGTGCAACAAGATAAAGACCAACAAGCGCACCCACGACATAAAGTTTGTGCTGATGACCAACGGAGTGCTCAGTGCAGCCGAGATGAAGGAGCGCAACATCACAGTGTCGGCTGACGACTATCTCGCCAAGCCGTTCAACATGCAGGAGGCTGCAGTGAGATTCAACCGACTGCTCGGACTGCAGATGAACATCGACATGAGCGGTGTGATTGAGGGTCAGGAGACACGACGTCTTGAGGGATATAATGCAAGTATGACCACTGCCACCGTCAACTACGACGACATGGCCGGAGAGATGGAGGGACAGATAAAGGCACTGCCTGAGGGTATCAAACCTGAATCCAAGCCAGAAGACAAACCTGAGGAGGAAGAGAAGAAAGAACTGCCACAGGCTCCGGGAATGGAATACTATGGAGAGGGAAAGACCATTGGCGAATATTCGATGAACAACGCCATGGACGAGCAACTGATGCGCAACGTGGAACAGTATGTACTTCAGAACATGAGTAGAGGACAGATTAATCTCGAAGAGATGTCGTCGGCAATGGGTATGGGACGCGTGCCGTTCTTCCATCGCATTAAGGCCATCACACAGAAGACCCCGGCGGAATTAGTGCGCGACTTGAGATTGCGCCATTCCTGCACATTGCTCGAGCGCACCGACATCAACCTGTCGGAGCTTGCAATCAACGTGGGATTCATCACGGCTGAAAACTTCATCAACATATTCAAGGACAAATTTGGAATGTCGCCATTGGAGTGGCGACTTGCGCACAGGAAGAAATGATTTTTTTGGGGAAGTTAAAGAAGTTAAAGACAATACTTTTGCTAGTGGCCGTGTCGCTGATACTGCAAAGCAGCGACACGGTTATCAAGCAGACTTTGGAGAAAGACGGGGTGGTATTCACCCATAACAACAGCGTGACACTGCTTACCTCCGGACAGGAGAAATTTGACGATATGTTTGCCGCCATACGACAGGCAAAGAGCAGCGTGCATCTGGAATATTTCAATTTTCGCAACGACTCGATAGCATCGGCCCTATTCGACCTTCTGCGCCTGAAGGTGAAGGAGGGAGTGGAGGTGCGCGCGCTCTTCGATGGATTCGGCAACGACTCCAACAACCGTCCACTGAAGCGCTCGCACGTAGAGAAACTGCGTGCCGACGGAATTGAGATATATGAGTTCGACCCCGTGCGCTTTCCCTGGGTCAACCATGTCTTCACACGCGACCACCGCAAGATTGTTGTAATCGACGGCAATGTGGCATACACGGGAGGCATGAACGTGGCCGACTATTATATAAAAGGTACGGAGCAGGTGGGCAAATGGCGCGACATGCACTGCCGAATAGAGGGAGGGGCGGTGAGCCAGTTGCAGATGATATTCCTGAGGATATGGAACAAGGTGACCGAGCAGAATATCTGGGGAAAGAAATACTTCAGGGCATACGAGAAGGTGGAGATGACAGGGCTGAAACCCGACACCACCGAGTCGGCGCACAAGCAGATGGTGGGAATAGTGAACCGCGAACCGCGAACCACCAACCGCATCATACGCGACTTCTATGCCAATGCCATAGATGCCGCCAAGGACAGCATCAAGCTCGTCAATCCCTATCTCACGCTGAGCCCCCGACTGAAGAAGGCATTGCGTAGGGCTGCAGAGAGAGGAGTGAAGGTGGAGATTATGGTGTCGCTGAGGAGCGACATACCGCTGACTCCCGACTGCGTTTTCTACAACGTCCACCGACTGATGAAGCACGGGTGTCACATCTATCTCTACAAACCGGGCTTCCACCACACAAAGGTGATAATGGTGGATGGAAAGTTCTGCACGGTGGGCAGTGCCAACCTCAACGCACGAAGCCTGAGATTCGACTACGAGGAGAATGCCGTCATATTAGACAAGCACGTGACAGCCGAACTGAGCCGACTCTTCGACAACGACAAGAAGGACTGCGACATACTGACCGAGGAATACTGGAACAAATGGCGCACGCCATGGAAGAAGTTTGTGGGATGGTTTGCCCACTTGCTCACTCCATTGCTTTGACCAACTGATACACCTTGTAGATAAAAAGTGCTATCAGTTTGTCATCCCACCCCAACTGCCTAAGACAATGACGGTATTCTTCGAGGTTATGCTGAATATCGTCAGAAACATGGTGATAAGGATTTGAATACTCGCTAAGCTGACCTATGGAATGAGCATAACACCGGGCAGCCTCATCGCGCCTGTTGAGTGCCAACAGACATAGGGAACGGACGACAAACAACTCTTTCCGCGCATCATCATCCAAACCCTTGGCCGACATTTGCTCCACACGCTTGAAGGCATCCTCAGTCTTGCCGTCGAGCAAAAGCATGGAGGCCAGCATAATAGAAGCCTCACGGTCGTCGGGATGTTCATATTCAAGACGGAACAGCATCTTCTTTGCCTCGTCATATTCGCCCAACTTGCGACAGCACAGGGCATAGCTGAACATGAAGTTGCGATTGCCGTCACGAGCCTCCATCAATTGGTCGAACATTGTCTTTGCCTCTTGATAGTTTTCACACGCAAACAACCACTTGGCATATAACTTTTTAACCTGAACACTGTCGGGCTTAACCTTAAGGCAATACTCTATGTTATGTTTGAAATCATCCCTGTCTTCTGCTTCATAAATAAAAGGAGCAAGTCTAAGAGCACGTACATAGCAAAGATCGAAACTGTCTTCACGATCGATGTCAAACTCTTCTAAGATAGATTGTACATCGTCGTCATATTCCATTCGGGTGAAATACTTTAGCAGGTCGATAATGTTGTCGTCGAAATGCGTGTGCATAAGTATGCTATTGGCAATGATAAGCGAGGCTCTTGGGTAACTGATGGAAATGGGGGAGTGTTCCTTAAACGGATTGACAAAGCTCTCGGCATAGGGGAAGAGCTCAAAGAAGCGATAGAGCGACTGCACGTAGTTGCGGCGAATGATGGCGGGATCGCTCATCCAATCGCGATAGGCATTATCGGGAGCGGGGGCAAGCTGCAACTGCTCGATAATCTCCTTGGGTATCTTGTTCATGATAGAAAGGAAGGCGAAGACAAAGGAGTATTTGTCGTTGTCGCACATCGGGGCATCGAGCATCAGGTTGAGCATACCATTGCCTCCCATCTGACGCATGGCATTGGCAATGTCGGGATGCTCGTGATAGAAAGGCACAAGCCAGTTGGATATGTCGTTGAAGAAGGGATAGCGCTTCATGTGCTTGAAGCCCTGGAAGAAGAGGTCCATGCCCTGACTGCGCTTGTCAATATAACTGCGCATCCGTGCCTCTATCTCCTCCATCTGCTTCTCGGTATTGCTGCGCCCGAGGATGTCGTCCATAGGGTCGTCTTCCTTCATTTCCACACCCTTGTCGGTAAATCGCATATTGGAGGCCTTCATTATATCGGGCATGATGGTTTCCTGAAACTTGCGAGAGTCCTCGACTGCCGACTGGCAATAAGCTAACTGTATCTGCAACTGGGCAAGTTCCTCCCTCACCGTCGCGTCGTTATCAAGAAGCTGTTTTATCATCTGCACCAAACTGTCATCGGCATGAAATGGCTTGCGGGGCAACGTCAAAGCCCATCCCACCAAGGCATACTGCCTAACGGGTATGTCCTCCGACTTGCAATATACGTTGACGAGGAGTTGCAGCTTGAGAGGGTCGAACAATATGAGTCCGTTGATTGTCAGAGCCGAGATAATCATCCTCTGGTCGATGTTGTCAATGGTGGGCGTGAGCAGCAGTTCCTCAAGTTCCTGTATGTCGCCCTCAGAGAGCCTCAACTCGGTGAGGACGTATATGAACATCTGCTGACGATATTTCTTCTGCTCCTCGTATATCACCTCCAAACGTTGTTGGGTGGCATCGTTGTCATTCTGCAACTGTAGCACTGCGATGTTCGATACGAAAGCCTCCAAGCGCTTGCGTATCTCGCCCCACGACCAGTCGCGACCGCTTGCCCTCACCTTGTTGCGCAATGACAGGAGGTAATTGTTATTGACGGTCATCAAGTCTAGAAAGATATAATCGTCCCATAACCTACGGAGCTTTGGAAGGAAATAGCTGTTGAGCATATCGTCGTCGGGTGGGCAGGTCTTAGGCTCTTTCCACCAACTGCACGAAAGCTCCATCTCGCTCTCAAGCTGTTGCAACTTATACAGTATATCCTTGCGGTCGCCTTTCTCTTGTATATAATCTTTTATGTTCTCAATGGCGGCAAAGAAATCATTTTGCAAATCGCGATATATATCCTGTATGGTGCTTGACATTTCTTCCATAGTATTCTCTCCTTTATTTTATATACTTTTCGGCAATTACGATATCTTTCTCACGAGGTCCAACGGCATGCTGGAACTTCTGTTTGGGGATGGAGTCGAGCACAGCAGTCTTGGTGCGGCAATATTTCTCCATGAGATGAGCATAACGGGCAATGCCGTTCTTGTTGATGGAGTCGCACGCCTGGTTGTAGGCCTTGATGAAGACATCATACTGGCGCTTGCGATCAACGTCCTTCATCGGTTTCTCCCTGAAGGCAATGACACCCATGTTCCAGTCCATCTTGCGAGTGTCAAGCAGCACCTTATGCTTTGACAATCGTGCGACGGTGGCTTGCGGTTCGGTGACGAACATTGCGTCCATCTCGTTGTTCTGCATCATGAGCAGGCGCACGTTGACATCGTTGATCTGCACCTTGAACACCCGCTCTGTCTTGAGTTTTGCACTATCCACAACGTGGTCGGCAAGCATGTCGGTTACTGAATAACGTGTCATTGCCACCATCTTGTCGTCGAGTTGCTTTAGTTCGCGAATGCGCGAGTTGCGGTTGGTGATCAACTGCCAGTAGGCGGCGGTGGCAATCTGGGGTTTCACCTTTGCCCCACGCTTGTTCATGCGAGCCACACGTACGAGGTCGCTTACGGCTCCCTCCACCCTACCGTTGAGGATGGCTGTGTCGCAGTCAATCTGCGAGGTGAAGTATTTCAGTCGGATGTCAGTCTTGCCGTCGCAAAACCACTTATACTCCCTTGCCACATAGAGGGGCAGACAGTCGAGCGTAGGCATCACTGCAATCTTGAGTGCCGCGGAGTCTTCCTTGGCAAGACGTTGTCTTTCGAGTCGCGACAATCGCTTGGTCTCTTGATATGATTTTCCACATGACGCCCATATGGCCACACCTGCGATGATAACAGCCAAATATGTCAATTTTCTCATCTTTTTCATCGTTTTTTATTAATTATGGCTGCAAAAGTACAAATAAATTTTGTAATATCAAAAAAAATCAGTACTTTTGTGGCAATATGGCAAAAGACAAGATAGCATACGTATGCAGCAACTGCGGTCAGGAATCGCAGAAATGGGTGGGCAAATGCCCAAGCTGCGGACAATGGAACACGTTCAAGGAGATAAGAATAGCAGGTGAATCGGCTGTGTCGATGGCGCGTAATGCTGCTACAGCATCGACGCGTGCAGGAGAGATTGGCAGGGGCATGCGCAATGCCTCGCGACCGATGCTTCTGCGCGAGATAAGCACACGCGAGGAACCGCGAATCGACATGCACGATGCCGAGCTCAACCGAGTGCTTGGTGGCGGCTTAGTGCCCGGCTCCATCGTCTTGCTTGGCGGTGAACCGGGAATAGGAAAGAGTACATTGACATTGCAAACGATACTCCAGATGCCCGAAAGGAGCATCCTCTATGTGAGCGGTGAGGAAAGTGCACATCAGTTGAAGATGCGCTCCGAGCGAATTCCGCATACCGACAACGACAATGTGCATATCCTATGCGAGACATCGCTCGAAAGGATATTCGAGCATATCAAGGAGGTGAATCCGCAGATTGTGGTAATCGACTCTATACAGACTATCTCGACAGAGGACGTGGAGACAAGTCCGGGCAGTGTGACCCAGGTGAGGGAGTGCGCCTCGGCCCTGTTGCGCTTTGCCAAGACAAGCGGAGTGCCCGTGATTCTCATCGGACACATCAACAAGGAGGGAACGCTTGCAGGCCCGAAGATACTGGAGCATATCGTGGATACCGTGATACAGTTTGAGGGCGACCAGCACTATATGTACCGCATACTGAGAAGCATAAAGAACCGATTCGGCTCGACATCGGAATTGGGCATATACGAGATGCAGCAAACGGGATTGCGACAGGTGAGCAACCCCTCGGAACTGCTGTTGACGCAAGACCATGAGGGACTGAGCGGCATTGCCATCTCGTCGGCTGTGGAGGGCGTGCGACCTTTCCTCGTCGAGACGCAGGCATTGGTGTCGTCGGCTGCCTACGGAACGCCCCAGCGCACTGCCACGGGATTTGACCAGCGCCGACTCAACATGCTGCTTGCGGTGCTTGAGAAGCGAGTGGGATTCAAACTCATGCAGAAGGACGTGTTCCTGAATATTGCCGGAGGATTGCGCGTTACCGACCTTGCCATGGACCTCAGTGTGATTGCCGCCGTGTTGTCGAGCAATGTTGATACGGCTATAGAGGCTGGATGGTGTATGGCTGGCGAAGTGGGATTGAGCGGTGAGGTGCGCCCTGTCAACCGTATCGAGCAGCGCATCTCGGAGGCTGAGAAATTGGGATTCTCCCACATGATCATTCCCAAGTATAATATCGCAGGACTAAAGGGTAAGAAATACAATATAGAACTTATTCCTGTGAAGAAGGTGGAGGAAGCATTGAGAGCCCTATTTGGATAGTAATATATTAATATGAAGAAAAAAGAAATATACGACAGAATATTGGAGCATTTCAGAGAGGAAATGCCCGAGGTGACCACCGAACTCACCTACTCCACCACCTTCCAATTGCTTGTGGCGGTGATGCTGAGTGCGCAATGTACAGACAAAAGGGTGAATATGGTGACACCTGCCCTGTTTGAGCGTTTTCCCGATGCGGCACGCATGGCTGAAGCCGACTTCGGTGAGGTGCTCAGGCTTGTGTCGTCGGTGTCCTACCCCAACGCCAAGTCGCAACATCTGATCGACATGGCACGAATGTTGATGGAGAAGCATGGAGGCGAAGTGCCTCACACACTCGACGAACTGACTGCCTTGCCGGGAGTGGGACGCAAGACTGCCAACGTGATGCTCACCGTGGCATTTGGCGAGAACGCCATGCCTGTGGATACCCACGTCTTTCGCGTGAGTCACCGCATGGGACTTGTAGCCAAGAGCGACGACACACCGCTGAAGGTGGAGAAGAAGCTATGCAGATACATCCCCGACGATGACCTCGGCAAGGCTCACCACTGGCTTCTGCTCCATGGCAGATATATCTGCACTGCACGCAATCCCAAATGCGAC
Source organism: uncultured Prevotella sp. (assembly GCA_945830345.1). Classification (GTDB taxonomy): domain Bacteria; phylum Bacteroidota; class Bacteroidia; order Bacteroidales; family Bacteroidaceae; genus Prevotella. Next base: position 19,428 of record CALZYS010000011.1, on the reverse strand, counting down.
AAATGTCCGTTCAGCGACATCTGTCCCAAGAAATTATAATCCGCGAGCCTTCCAGATGCGGTCTTTGGCAGCGTTGATCTCCTGGAACTTTTGCTCGGCTGCACGTCGCACGTCCTCACCGAGTGCTGACACACGGTCGGGATGATGCTCAAGGGCAAGACGGCGATAAGCCTTGCGCAGTTCGTCGTCTGAGGCTGAGGAACTTACGCCCAACACCTTATAGGCATCCTCAAGCGAGTCGCCCTTGAGATTGAGCATCGAATCCACATCTCCTGCCTGCATCCTCATCCACTGGGCACACTCGCGGATAGCCATTATCTCGGTGGGATCCACATGTCCGTCGGCCTGTGCTATTGCCAATAGGAAGCTCACCAACTGCAAGCGCTGGGCATACTCCATATTCATGGCTATCTGCTCGCAGCACTGTGCCACCGTGTTCTTAAACTGCATCTTGCCTTGGCGTTTCTGTTCCTCGAAGAGGCGAAGCATAATCTGCTCGCCCTGGGTCTTTGCCCCTACGCCAAAGCTCGACTGGAGAAAGTTTCTAACCATCTCCATCTCGGAATGCATCACCTTGCCGTCAGCCTTGATGACGTATGACGACAACACCATCAGCGAGAACAAGAAACTGTTGCGCTGCTCCTCGTCGGTGCGCGCCCCATTGAATGAACGTGTCCCCGAGTTCTCGGGATTATTCACTGCGTCGAGTCCATTGTCAAACAATGCTCCTAATGCCACTCCTGCCAATGCTCCGAGTGGTCCTGCGGCCATAAATCCAAGTATGCCGCCTATCCATTTACCTGCTGACATGATATTTTTATTTTCAATAAAAAATTAAAATATTAAAGAATTAAAATATTAAAGAAACTAAGTTCGACGACGTCTATAAAAGATTCATGTCTTCTTCGAAGAGAGATACATTCCTGCTATTATCAATGCCGAACCGATGAGGAAATACACCGTTATCTGCTCACCAAGTATCAGCCATGCGGCAATGATGGTGGTGATAGGGTTGACATACACCCAATTGGTGCACACCACGGCTCCAAGTCCCTTCATGCACCAGCTCCACGTGAGATAGCACAACATCGACGCCACACTGCCAAGGAAGAGCAGATTGACCGCCACCTCGGGTTTCACGAGCACATCCCACGACGGCATGTCGGGCACGAAGATGTAATAAGGCAATATAGTCAATATGCCATAGAAGAACACCTTGCGCGTGATAAACATCGCGGGATAACGCCCCATCACGGGTTTCATCAACAGTGTGTAGAGTGCCCAACAGAGGCAGGCTGAGAAGGCGAGCGTGTCGCCCAATGGCGAGAGATGGAGAACGAAATGCCCATTAAGCACTACCGCCGCCATACCTGCCAACGCCACAAGCGAACCCAATGCCTGCCGCTTGCTGAATCGCTCCGACTTATAGAACAGGGCGATGATGAGCATGGCAAACAGTGGGCATGAACACACTATGAGCGACGTGTTGGTGGCAGTGGTGAATCGCAGCGACTCGTTTTCGGTGAGGAAATACATCGAGCCTCCCGTCAATCCCAATGCCACCATCGTCAGTTCGTCGCGCCAGTTGTCCGACAACCACTTATGTCTGCCGCGCCACATCGAGAATCCCGTCAATAGCACGTAGGCGATGATGAAGCGCAGAGTGAATATCTGCGCCGGCGACAGTCCGTTGATTATCAAGAGCTTCGTCCATACAAACGTAGTGCCCCACACCGCCACTGTCAAGAATGCTACTATATGATACTTATGTGCCAAGGAGAACTTTAATTCTTTAATTTTTTAATTCTTTAATATTTCTATGTCTCCCCTCACGTGATCACGAATCTTCTTTAGATACTGCTTCATGCGATCGCCATCCTTATGGTCGATGATGTCGAGCAGTTCCTTGAGCTCGTCGCGTATCTGTGCCACCTGGTCACTCGTATAGGGATTGAACAGGATTTCCTGCAACAGATAGTCATCCTCGTTGAGCACACCCTTGGCAATGCGCATGTGACGCTTGAAGGTTGTACCCGGAGCGTCCTGATGCTTCATCACAGCAGCAAACACGAATGTGCTGACGAAGGGAATACTCAGTGAATAAGCCACAGTGCGGTCGTGCTCCTCGAAGGTGTATTCGTAGATATTAAGACCAAGACGACTGTAGAGGTCCTTGAAGAAGATACGTCCCATATAGTCGCCCTCGCTGATGATGATGGCGTTCTCCTCGCTCAACTGGTTGAGGTTGGCGAAGGTTGGTCCAAACATCGGGTGAGTGCTGACATAGCGGAATCCCGTCTCGTCGTAGTACTCCTTCAGGTTGGTCTTCACCGATGATATATCGCTGATGATACAATCCTTTGGCAGATAAGGCAGCACTTCCTTAAATGCGGGAATAGTGTATTTCACCGTCACGGCATTGATGACGAGTTCGGGAGCGAACTCCTTCACCTCGTCCAATGTCGTCAGTCGTTGGCAGTTGTATGTAAACCTCATTCTCTTCGGGTCCTTCTCGTACACCGCCGTCTCGTGGTCAAAGCTTAGCAAATCAAGGAAGAAACTTCCCATCTTACCAGCTCCCATTATCAAAATTTTCATTGCATTCAAATTTTAAAATTAAAGAATTAAAATATTAAAGAATTAAAGTTCTTCTGCGCTTATAGTGCTTCTTACAGAAAATACTATTTAAATTCATTGCTTTCTTTTATTTTTTTCAAACCATTTACAAGAAGTCCTATTATCACTCTTAAATCATAATTTATAGAATCAAATTGTTCTTTTGTAATATAGTTTGTTTTTTGTAAAAGGGTCAGCCAATATTTTGTTTCATTGGCTTCTTTTAGGGAAATATGTAATTTGGCGATAAAGTCAGCGGAGCTTTGGCTCATCTCACTTTCTGCAAGATTTGCCCCAATGCTTGTTCCGCTGCGCAATACCTGATTTGACAATACGTATTCCTTTTTTTGTGTACATAGGAACTTGTAAAGATTTACAATGCGAATTGCGAAGTCCAAACTCAAATTTGCTACTAAATTGTCTTTAGCCATATCAATCGCAAACGAACTTTAATTCTTTAATTTTTTAATATTTTAATTTCAACAAATGACGCCTAAAGCGTCATTTGTTGATAATCTCCATCTGCTGACGCACGCTCTCCTCGTGGATTTTCTCGAACACCTGGGCAACGAAGTCACTGTCCATACCGCAGAGGGAACCCTGTGCACCACGCTTTTCGAGGATCTCAGTGTAGCGGGCGGTCTGAAGGATAGTCATGTTGTGCTCCTTCTTATACTGACCGATCTCGCGACATACGCGCATGCGCCTGGAGAGAAGATCCATGAGCTGGTTGTCGAGTTCGTCAATCTGATGACGCAGTTGGGTGATGCTCTCGGTGGTAGTGGTCTCACTGCGCACTACTAGCAGAGAGAGGATATAGTCGAGCACGTCGGGCGTAACCTGCTGCTTGGCATCACTCCATGCGCAATCGGGATTGCAGTGGCTCTCGACGATGAGTCCGTCGAAACCAAGGTCCATTGCCTGCTGACAGATAGGAGCCACGAGTTCGCGACGACCTCCGATGTGCGACGGGTCGCAGATGATGGGCAGGTCGGGTATGCGGCGATGCAACTCGATAGGTATCTGCCACATCGGCATGTTACGGTAAATCTTCTTGTCGTAGCTTGAGAAACCGCGATGTATGGCAGCCATCTTCTTGATGCCAGCCTGATTGATACGCTCCATGGCACCAATCCATAGTTCGAGATCAGGATTGACGGGATTCTTCACGAATACGGGCACATCAACACCCTTGAGCGAGTCGGCAAGAGCCTGCATGGCGAATGGGTTGGCAGTGGTGCGCGCTCCCACCCACAGGATGTCGATGCCATACTTCAGGGCGAGTTCCACATGCTCGGGAGTAGCCACCTCGGTAGCCACGAGCATACCGGTTTCCTCCTTCACCTGCTTCATCCATGGCAATGCCTTCTCGCCATTACCCTCAAAGCCTCCTGGCTTTGTACGTGGTTTCCACACACCTGCACGGAACATGTGGCAACCCTTGGCTGCCAGGTCCTTGGCTGTTGTCATCACTTGCTCCTCTGTCTCTGCGGAGCATGGTCCTGCTATCACAAACGGACGCTCGTTGTCACTGGGCAACGTAAGCTTTTCTAATTCTAATTCCATAATATTTCAACTTTTCAATTTTTCAATCCTTTCCAGTGCTGCCTGAATCTTTTCTTCCTTTGCACAGAGTGAAATGCGGATATACCTCTCGCCCTTCGATCCGAAGATGAATCCGGGGGTGATGAACACCCTTGCCTCGTGAAGCACACGCTCGGTGAGCTCCTCGCAGTTGGAGTAGCTGTCGGGAATACGTCCCCAGAGGAACATTCCCACCTGATGCGGGTCGTATGTGCATCCCAATGCATCCATAATCTGCTCGGCATATTTGCGACGGCGGGCATATGTCTCGAAGTTTGCCTCACGATGCCACTCTGCCTCGTTGGTGAGTGCAGCAGCAGCTGCCAACTGTATTCCGCGGAACGTACCGCTGTCGATGTTGCTCTTCACCTTGAGTATCCACGAGATAAACGTCGGGTTGCTGATGCACATACCCACGCGCCATCCGGGCATGTTGTGACTCTTCGACAATGAGTTAAACTCGATGCAGCAGTCCTTTGCGCCCTCCACCTGGAGCAGCGACATGGGCTTCTCGTTGAGGATGAACGAATAGGGATTGTCGTTCACCACTACGATATTATGCCTGCGAGCGAAATCCACGAGTCGCTCGTATGTCTCCATGCGTGCATTGCCTCCCGTGGGCATGTTGGGATAGTTGGTCCACATCAGTTTCACCTTCGAGAGGTCCATCTTCTCCAACTGCTCGAAGTCGGGTTGCCAGCCGTTGTCCTCCATGAGGTCGTAGTTCACCACCTTCGCTCCGAGAATCTTGCTCAGCGAGGTGTAGGTGGGATAACCGGGATTGGGCACGAGCACCTCCTCGCCTGGGTTGACAAAGGCGAGAGTGACATGGAGTATGCCCTCCTTCGAACCGATAAGCGGTTGTATCTCGTTGGCGGGATTGAGTTCCACACCATACCATCGCTTATAGAAATCCGCCATTGCCTTGCGCAGTTCGGGTGTTCCCATCGTGGGTTGATAACCATGGGTGTCGGGGCGGCTTGCCACCTCGCACAATGTCTGTATTGTCTTCTCCGACGGTGGCATGTCGGGACTGCCAATGGCAAGACTGATTACGTCCTTGCCCTCGGCATTCATCTGTGCCACCTCCTTCAGCTTCCTGCTGAAGTAGTATTCGCTGACGAGCGAGAGTCGCTCTGCCGGTTGAATGTTATTTGGATTCATATTCCCCTAATATTTTAAGTTCTTTTGTAAGCGGGATAATTGCGTCGATACTCTGACGATAGCGGGTGAGATTGTCGTAGGTGACATCTACATAGAAGAGGTATTCCCACTCGTGTCCGATGATGGGCAGCGACTGTATCTTCGTCAGGTTGATCTTGTAGAAAGTCAGGATGCTGAGCACCTGCGACAGCGAACCCTCCTCATGCGGGAGCGAGAAGACGAGACTCGACTTGTTGGTCTTCTCAAGCGGACGCAGGAAATCGGCCTTCATAGGATTCGACGACACGAGGAAACGGGTGAAGTTATGTTTGTTGTCCTCGATATTGTCCTCGAGCACCTTCAGACCGTAGAGCCTTGCCGCGGCACTGCTGCATATCGCTGCCCATCCCTGGCACTTATAACTGTTCTCGGCGATATATTTTGCCGAACCTGCGGTGTCGTCGCTCTCCACTGCCTTTATCGCAGGATGCTTCGACAAGAACTGTCGGCACTGCATCAGGGCTACGGGATGGGAGTGCACCTCCTGTATCGTCTCCCACTCATCGTCGGGCAGACAGCAGATGCAGTGGCTGATGTGCAACTTGTGCTCCCCCACTACACTCAATCCCGAGTCGCGCAGCAACTCGTAGTTGTGCAGCAGACTGCCCGCAATGGTGTTCTCAATGGCAGTCATTGCGATGACGGTAGGGTCTTTCTTCACGTTGTCGAACACCTCCTCGAAGGTGTCGCAGCAAATCAACTGCAACTGCTCGCCCTCGAAATACTGGTGGGCGGCAATGTCGTGAAACGACCCTATCATTCCTTGTATTGCTATTCTTTTCATTATCTATTTCAATCTTTCAATTCTTAATTCTTAATTCTTAATTACCAAAAAGTCCCGCAACATTCAGAATGAAGCGGGACCATTGAGTTTTTATATTTCTCTTTGTCTTAAGTTGAAATCTACACGCAACTTCCCGCTTCACAGTTCCCTGCAAAGTAAAAGTAAAAGCCGTAAAAGTATGCGAACTGATTCAAGCTCATAATTATTTTCTTTTTTAATGTTACTTACTTATTGTATTTTTACGGTGCAAAAGTATAACATTTTTATGAAATACACAAATATTTTGCTACTTTTTTTCGTTTTTTCTGTGATTTTTCTTAAATACCAAGGGGATTAAGGTTACTTACCTTACGTTTTGGGCGCTGTTCCACCCCTTTGGCGGTGAAGTCGCCCGTGATGTCGGCAGCCATCTCGGGGGCTATCTCCATCAGTCGGCGAGCATCCTCCTGTGCCCCCTTCTTGTCGCCCATTCTCAGTAGCAGTTCGCCTCTCATCTTCAATGCCTCCACATTGTCGGGCTCCTTAGCCAACCGCTCTGTGAGCAGTGCGAGGGCAACCACCAGGTTGCCACTCGCTATCATTGCCTTAATATCTTCCATAAAGAACTTTAATTTTTTAATTCCGCAAAGCGATAAATCTTCTACCGCAAAACAACTTTAATTTTTTAATTCTTTAATCTCAGAATGAGAACTCAGTTCTCATTCTGAAACAGCGGATCCTCGGGAGTCACCATCACCGGCTTCTGCTCATTGAGCTTGAGCATCTCCTCCGACACGTACTTCTTATCTACCACAAGTCGGAACATATACTCCCTGAACCATCTGTCGCTCATTATCATGCAGCCCTGCTGGCCCCACGATGCTCCCCAACTGTTCTCCACCTTCCATTTCTTAGCCTTACCATTGGCGTCGAGGTCAACGGCAGTGAGGGTCATGGCATGGGTTGAACCGCTGTCGAAGGTGCTGATTCTCTCAGCCTTGTCCATACCGAAGGTTGTGCCCATCAGCGATCCGTAGTCAAAGTTCTCGGTGTCGCCATATCCGCGCTTGCGGTCGAGCATCTTGCCCACGTCGTATGAGCTATACAGCTTGCGTCCGTCCTTGAGCGAGGCAATAGCCATCTGCTCGATGTCGTCCATAGGCAGGTTGAGGTATTTCCAGTTGTGTCCGTCGTAGGTGTGGCGGTCTAGCTCCACCTCGTATGTCTTGTAGTAAGGGCGTCGTGGGTCGTTCATCACCATGATGAATGTGCCATTGAGTTTGTCGCCCACCACCTCCTTGAAGAACTCCTGCGGAGTGTAGGTCTTTGGCTCTCCCACAGCCTTTCCGTCCTTGTTGCGATGGGCATAGGTGAACTGCGTGGGTGGTTGACCGATGGTGAGCGAGAGCATGCGATAAACGGTGGATAGCATCTCGGTCTTAGCCTTTTCGATGTCGGCTGCCTTCTTGCCCTCAGCCACCATCTTGCGCAACTTCAGTCCGTCCTCCCTCAGCCGCGACGATATCAGTCGCGCCATTCTCGACGTGTTGTCGCTCGAATAGCTCTCGGGCATCACCTGCTTGGGCACGAGTCCGTATTTCTCTGTCAGGTCGGCCACTCCACAGAATGTGCCTCCGTCGTTGATGGGATTCTTAAAGAAGAACTGCACCCTCTGGTCGTCGATGGGCTTCTTGCCTGTGTCGATCACTCCCTGAAGGAAGAGATTCGCCTTCTCCAACTGGTCGTAGAAGAAGAGGTAGGCCTGCGAGAACTCCACCCTAAGCGAGTCGGTGCGCTTGGCAAAGTTGGCCTTGAGCACATTCATTCCGCTGAACATCCAGCAGCGTCCCGAACTCTTCTGGTCGGTGATTGCCTGTTTTGGAGTCTCAACGCTGAAGTATGTGTCCAATTCCGCCGCATTGTTGCGGTTTTGCGCCAAGTTGTCAATCGAGTTGGCTGCGATGGCATTAGCGAGAGCGTTCTCCGCCTGAGTCATCTTGTTCTGTTTCTGTATCTCACCTAGCATCTTGGGTGAGATACCGCCCGTTTGGGCATTCACTGTTGCCGTCATGCAGAGAGCCACGGCAATGCTATAAATCTTCTGTTTCTTCATACCTTATTATATATATATAGGGTTGCTAAATCTTATTATCGTCGGCAAAGTTAGCAAAAAAAGATGAGAAAAATGGCAAAATTTATTCATTTTCACATATTTTATATCAATTATTCCACTTGGAACAAAAAAATTAATAAAAAAACTTGCATATTCCAAATATTCTTTGTAACTTTGCAGCGGAAAATAAAAATAAAGACAAAATAGTTAACATATTGTTTAATTTAAAAAAAAGGAAAATTATGAAGAAATTTATGATGATGGTTGCAATGGCATTTGCAACTCTTACAGCAAGCGCACAGGCAGAGGCAGGTACACTTACTCTTAAGCCTTTCGTAGGTATGAACCTCGCTAACATCACAAAATCAGAAGGTGACATGAAGATTGGCGTTGCAGCTGGTGCTGAACTCGGCTATCAGGTTTCTGACGCATTCGCTCTTACCGCTGGTGTTGCTTACTCTATGCAGGGAGTAAAATATGATGGTAGCAAGAAAAAGATGGACTACCTCAACATCCCTGTATTGGCCAACTACTATGTTGCTAAGGGTCTTGCAGTAAAAGCTGGTGTTCAGCCAGGTTTCCTTCTGAGCGCAAAGGATGGTGACGATGACGTTAAGGACGAATGCAAGAAGTTAGATCTTTCTATTCCTGTTGGTCTTTCTTACGAGATTTCTGATTTCGTAATTGACGCTCGTTACAACCTCGGTCTCACAAAGTCAGAAAAGGGTGACGATGTAAAAGGTACAAAGAACTCTGTTATCCAGATAACTCTCGGTTACAAGTTCGCTCTCTAATTTGATTTAGACAACATCATTTATTAACAATAAAGGCTGCGCCTCTGAGAGGTGCAGCCTTTTCTTATGCTGTTACTTCTCCCTATACTTATTATATAACTATGACTATGTTACTGTCATAATAATGCCCTTTCCACTAATGTTTATAACAGCAGTTATTAAACTATCAGAACTTAACTTATAAAACAATCACCCTTAACTATCCTAATACCTCATTAAAGCCTTTGTATCTCCATCCGAAAGCTTTGAACGGACATCCGAAAGCTTTGAACGGACATCCAAAAGCTTTGTATAAACAAAAAAAAGGCTGCACCTATTGATAAAGTGCAGCCCAAAATTATGAAAATAAAATGTATATGACTTCTATGGGTGATATTAGAAGAAGAGGTAGCGGTTGTCAACAACCTTGGCCTTCATGTTGAGCTCACGCATGAACATTCCGGCTGCCTGAAGAGCCTGCTGCTGGAGCTGAGTCTCAACAGCTTTCTGGTCGTACTTCACGCCCTGGCGCTTTGACTTCTTCACCACCTGGAGCATGTAGGCACCGGCATTACCCTTGATGACACGCTTGCAGAACTGTCCCTGCTTGGTGGCGGCAACTGCACCACTGAGGGCAGGCTCGCTTGCACCGAGAGTCGGGATGAAGGCGGGAGCGGCAAATGTCACCTGCTTAACGTCGGTCACCTGTGCACCCTTGGCCTTGGCTGCTGAGATGCTGTTGGCACCGGCGAGCTTCTTCTCAAGCATCTCAAACTTCTTGTCGATGAGCACTTCCTGCTTAACGATGTCCTTAACATCCTCAAGAGCGCGTACACCTACAGGATGAACACCTGTGAGAGCCACTACAAGAAGGTGGTCATTATTGCCACACTCATACAGAGGTGACACATCGCCCTTCTTTGCGTCGAACACCCACTTCATAGCCTCGCGTGTGGCACGGATGCCAGCAACATTGTGCTCAGAATTTACCATATTGCGACGCTCAGCAACCTTGAAGCCATACTTTGCGGCATTCTTCTCGAGAGCGTCAAGAGTCTGATTCTCGCTCACAAACTGGCTGAACTTGTTGTAGGCAGCCGAATATGTGGCCTTAGAGAAATCGATGGTGTGCTTAACAACAGCTGCTACATATTTGTCGGTCATAGCCTTGCGGTTGACAATCTGAAGAACGACATTGCCCTGAGAGAACTGGAGGTTCTTTACCTCACCGGCACCGGTGTTAACAAGAGCCTCAATAAACGACTTGGTGTCGGCATCGATACCCTGAGCACCCTCATACATAGCACCTGTCATCCACTTGCTCTTGCCTTCCTGACCATACTTCTTGGCGATAGCCTCGAAGTCGCCACCAGCCTTGATAGCATTGTAGATGCTGTCGGCAGTCTTGCGTGCAGCATCAACAGTAGCTGCTCCCACCTGAATCTGACGATACTCCACAGAGTCGGGCAATGACACCTTAGACACGAGTTTGATGACATTGAGTGTATTATCCGTTGCAGTCTCAAACGGAGCAGTTGTCTGACCTACTGCCATTGAGTCGATCTTTGCCTTGATGTCCATCGGGAATGCCTTTGATGACACGGCAATGCCAGTGTATTGAATCTGCGACTGAGCCTTGCGTACTACATCGACGGGATTGGCTCCTGCCTGAAGCTGCTTCTGAGCGTCGGTCATAGTAGCCATAAGAGCCTTGCGGTCGGCAGCGGATGCCAATACCTGGAAATCAACATACTTGATGTCGCGGCTCTCCACATACTGCTCGTACATGGCCTCATTCTCCTTATACTTTGCCTTGAGGTCGGCATCGGTGATAGTCACCTTGTTGTCGTTGATGGTAGAATAAGCGATTGAAGCCAACTGGATGTCGCTCTCCTCGTTCTGACCCTCGAAAGCCATCTTGGCAGATACAGGGTTGCTGATGAGGCAGTGAGAGAGAAGGCTCTGATACTTCTGGGCGAGAGTCTGCTGACGCAGTGTCTTCTCGATAAACTTCCAGTAGTCATAGATCTTCTTGTACTGCTCAGCCATCTGTGCGTTCTGAGGATTAGACTGCATAGCCTTGTAGTCGGCAAGGAACTTGGTGAGCATCGAAGCATCGAAGCGACCAGTCTGCTGATTTACGAAGGGCGACTGCATAAGCATGGGGTTGGTGCCCTGCTTCATGATGTTCTGGAGTTCGGCGTCGGTGACTGTCAGGCCGAGTTTCTCAGCCTCGTCGGCGAGGATAGTGTTGCTCACGAATGTGTTCCACACTTGGTCCTTCACCTGGTTGAGTTCCTCCTCTGAGAGGTTGTCCCTACCCTGTGTCATCTTGATGACCTCCTGATACTCGTCAACGAGGTCCTGATACTCCTGAACGGAGATTTTCTTACCTAATACTTCGCCCACCTGCTGGCGCTTTTCGTTGCTTGCAGCCTCGCAAGAACGGAATGCCTCCTCGGCAATGAAGGCGAAGAGAGCGAATCCAAGAATGATAATCAGGAATCCGCCGTTTTTACGAATTTTTCCAATTGCTGCCATTTCTTTGTTTTATTGTTTTTTATTTATATTGTCATTTTTAGCGCACAAAATTACAAAAAATATATGAAATAACGGAAGAAAAGTGGAAAAAACTTTATTTCTTCACTACTTTTAACCTCACAAGCTCTATTTTTGTCATGGTTGACTTCACTATTTTGAATTCGTAGTCGCCAATTGTCACTATTTCGTTGAGTTTGGGGAAGCTCTGATATTCGTGCAGAATGAGTCCACCAACTGTCATATATTCGTCACTTTCGGGCAGTTCGAGATCGAACATCTCGTTGACTTTCTCAATCTCGAGTCGGGCAGAGAGAAGGTAGTCGCCGTCGTCAGTCTGTCGGGCCACATAGTTGCTGGTGTCGTGCTCGTCCTCTATCTCGCCGAATATCTCCTCGACGATGTCCTCAAGTGAGACAAGTCCGCTTGTGCCCCCAAACTCGTCCACCACTACTCCGATGGATTTCTTCTGCTGCATGAAGGTGTGCATGAGTTTCTTGGCTGCCATGGTCTCGGGTACATAGGGAAGGGTGCGTATGCCGTCGCGCCATTTATCGGGATTGCGGAACATCTCTGACGAGTGGATATATCCAATGATATGGTCGATGTCGTCCTTATACACTATTATCTTTGAGAATCCGCTCTCTATAAACTTGTTGCGCAGTTCATCCACCGTGCAGTCCTCCACATCCACAGCCTCAATCTCGGTGCGAGGCACCATACAATCCCTCACCTTGGTGTCGCTGAAGTCGAGGGCATTGTGGAATATCTTCACCTCGTCGGTTATCTCCTCGTCGTCCTTGGCATTGTCGATACTGCTCTGCACGAGATAGTCGAGATCCACACGGGTAAATCCCGCTCCCTCATTCTGCTTCTCCATCCTCACTCCCACCATAAAGAGCATGGCGCGCGAGAGGAATGTGGCAAAGCGCGATATGGGATAGAGCACGATATAGAACACCATGGCGGGAATGGCGAAGAGGGAGAGCATGGTGTTGGGGTTGCTCTTGCAGATGGTCTTGGGCAGAAACTCGCCCGTGAAGAGCACTATCACGGTGGAGAGTATCGTGTCGGCAGTCACCCGCTCACCATCGCCAAGGGCACTGAAGAGGGTGGCGTCGAATATCTTGGCAAACAAGATACCATAGATGACGAGGGCGATATTGTTGCCCACGAGCATCGTGGAGACAAAGTTGTTGGGATGGCGATAAAAGTAGCTGATAGCCCTCTGACTCGGACTGCCGCTGGTGTCCATCTCAGCCAACAGGCGATTGCTCGACACGAAGGCAATCTCCATACCCGAAAAGAATGCGGAGAACACCATGGTGACTATCAGTGCTATAACGGTATCTGTCATTTTGTCTTCTTGAATGGTTTTGTCTGCTGCCGCTTGGGTATTTCCACCTTGGTGGTGTCCTTGGCGGAGTCCTTGGAGTCGGCAGCGGGTGTCTCGTCCTTGGGCTTGTCGTCGTTCTTTATGAACGAGCCCTTGGAGTTGCTCACTGTATAATGGCGCATGTTCTCATCGCTGCGGAAATACGTGCCCTCAAGGGTGCGCTCCGGAGTGATGACCTGCGAATATTTGTTGGAATAGAGTTCGTGCTTGATGCCGTCCCAGAAGAGTTCCTCACTTGAGAAGCGCAAGCCGTTGACATTGCGCAGGCGAACCCTTCCGCGCAGTTCCCACAGCTTCAACTGGTCGTAATACCATGCAGTGTCGGCTTGGATATATCCTTCGATATGGAATTTCTCGTCAAACTGCTCCATGAAGATTCCGCAGATGAATGTCCATCTCGACGGGTTCTTGATGGTGTTGACATCCCATCGCTCGGTGACAATGCGATATTTTATCACTCCCGAGTCGGAGATAAGGGTGTTGACTCCGTAGGAGGTCATCATCGACACCGAGTCGCGGTCGCGGATGGCAGGGGCAATATGCTCCTTCTCCTCAGAGCATGACGCCATGAGGAGAAAAAGGCAGAAGAGCAGCACGCTGCCCGACTTCGCCACCTTATTATATATATATATAGTATTCCGTGAAATCCGTGACAAAACTTTAATATTTTAATTTTTTAATTTTTAATTTTTAATTTTTAATTTTTAATTTTTAATATCTAATAATCGGACTCGTCCGATTATTAGATCACTTAACCTTCCACTTCATAAACCAGTCCTCGGTGAACGTCAAGCCGATGTTGATACGGAACGTGTTCTCGGTGATGAGATCCTTGGCGGAAGCCCTCACCCACTGACCACTGATATTAAACATCGAGCGGTTGTTCCATCCATTGACGATGGGAATACCAAAACCTGCACTCACACTGAATTCCTTGGGACCGTCCTGTCCGTTGACCTTGACGTATGGAGTGTTGTAAGACACACCTAAACGATAGTTGACACGATTGAGGAACTTGCGGGTCATGGGATTGGGAATCCACTGCAATCCGAGGGTCACCTTGTGGCGGTCTTTCAGCATACCACTCACACGACGATACTCACCTGTAGTGGTGTTGAGTTGGGGATAATCACAACTGCCCCACTTCTGCATCGTGTAGTCGAGACCTACGGTGAGCGAGTTGTTGCGTGTCCATGCCACACCGAGTCCTAATGTGGTGGGGACATGCAGTCCGTCGGCCACTCGTACGGTGTCGTATGTGGCAACACCCGTCTGGGGATTGCTTATAGTGGTGATAAGCTCGGGGTCGCTGTTAAGACTGTGTCCGATTCCATAGGTCAGACCTACCGTGGTGACGTTCTTCTTGTCCCACCTGTGCTGCCACTGCAATCCGAGGTCAATCTTATAGCTCCTCACCGTGGCAGAATAAGTGCGCATCACGGTGTTGACGTAAGCATCGCTGTTGGAGACAGTGACACTCTTGTCGTAAGAGCCCCACAGATAGCCAATGTTGGCACCGAATGAGAATCCCTTGTAGAAATTCCATCCTGCACCTATGAAAGCCTGATGGAGTCCGCCCGAACCACTGTGAGTCTCGGTGGATTTCATTAGCAGGGTTCCCTCTTCTGTGTCAATCTGTTCTTCGTACCTTTGATAATTGTAGCCAATGTTGGTATATGGCAATATACCGAATGCCATACCAATCTTTGGGAAAAGGCGGAACGAACCAACGACATACTCGAAATCCGAGTTGTTAGCATTAAGCTTCTTGGTTACCGGCACTCCATTTTTTAATGTGGTTTCCTTGAAATTAGTGACCTGTCCCGACAAGCCAGCATCGAAAATCATGGTCAAAGAATCCACTGCCGAGTAAGAGGCGGGATTGAGGGTGTTGACCTGATTGGAGAATCTTAAACCCAATCCCAATCCATTCATACCACGACTGAAACCTTGCGACTGGTCGGACAAAACGCCAAGACCATACTGACTGTAGGGCGAATTGGTTCCGCTCTGTGCATTGACTGTCAATACTGATGCGCACATAAGTGCGACTATTGTTATCTTTCTCATCAAATATATATAATATGTCTAATTCTTATACTCTAAAATACTGTTCAATCCATAGGGGACAATGAAATCATCTGCAAAGATGCGCATTTTTTCTGAAATGTGCAAATCAAGATGCACTCCGCCCGTTAAATAAACAAAAAGATTGGGATATTTTAATAAAAAATCACTTATATAGCCCTCAATTTCACGTCTTATACCATTTACGACGCCACTTCTTATTGCTGTTTCGGTGGTGTCGCCCATCTCGGGCGTGTCGCCATGACGACTCACCAAAGGCAGGCGGGCAGTGAACGAGTTGAGGGCCTTGAGCCTGAGTTTTGGCCCTGGCGAGATATTGCCGCCAAGATATTCTCCGTCGGCATTCACAAAGTCGTAGGTGATGCATGTGCCCATGTCGATGACAAGCACTTCCCTACCCCCGCTCTTGGCATAGGCTCCGACGGCAGCAGCCAGACGGTCGGCACCGAGGGTATGGGGAGTGGCATACTTGATGCGCAAGGGAACGGGCGTTTCCCCCGGCACAAGTGGCACCACCCCGAAAGGCAGGGCTGAGATGGCAGCCTCAAGAGCCTGAGGCATATCCACCACCGACGACACTATACCCCGACTAAAGGGGTAAGAGGTGGTGAAACGAGCGAACTTTTCAAGTTCGTCGTAGTCCATACGGCATACTTCAACGGGGTTGTCACCCTTGAATGCCGCCAATTTGATACAGGTGTTTCCCGCGTCAATTATGAGGTTCATTTTTATTAAATTCAATTTCAGGGTGCAAAATTATTGAAAAAAATCGAGATAATCGAATGTTTTTCCAAAAAAAGACATTAAATTTGCACCGTGAAAAAGATAAAAGATATATACAAAAAGTTATTCGTCGGCATTTTTATGCTGATTGTCAGTCAGTTAGCCTATTCCCAAGCATCTGACTCCATTGAAGTCAGTTTGCTGACTTGTGCACCGGGAACCAAGGTTTATGCCCTTTATGGTCATACAGCCATCAGATATCACGATTTGCGCACGGGTGAGGACTTGGCGTTCAATTATGGCGTGTTCAACTTCAACCAGCCGTTTTTCCCGCTGCGTTTCCTGTTTGGATTCACCGACTACGAACTCGGTGTGTGTCCGTTCAGGTATTTCGCCGAGGAATACAGGCAGAGGGGCAGTCAGGTGACCGAGCAGGTGATCAATATGACCACCCAGGAGAAGGCTGCACTCTATCGTGCGCTTGCCGTCAACTATAAGGACGAGAACAAGGTGTATCGCTACAACTGCCTCTACGACAACTGCACCACCAGGGCGCGCGACATGATAGAGCATAACATACAGGGGAAGATAAAATACGTGAGCGGAGAGCAAGAGCAGACCTACCGCGAGATGCTCCACCAATACACGTCGAAATATCCGTGGGCAAAGTTCGGTGTTGACCTCTGCCTCGGCTTTGGTGCCGACAAGCACATCACCTTTAGGGAGCAGCAGTTTCTGCCCGACTATATGATGATTGACGCCGAAAAGGCACAGATAATGACCGACGGCATCTTCCGTCCGCTCGTCAAGGAGTCGCGCAATGCCGTTATCCCCGGAGTACAGATTGTCGAGCAGCCATTCCCGCTCAGTCCCATTGAGTGTGGCTTTATCCTCTTTGCCATTGCCGTGGTATTGATGATTGTGGAACTGAGTCGAAAGAGGATTTTCCGCATTTGGGACACCATACTCATGGTGCTCTCAGGACTCGCCGGCATATTCATCCTCGCCCTGATGTTCTCGCAACATCCCACCACGAGCACCAACCTGCAGATACTGCTGCTCAATCCCCTGCCACTTTTCTTCATACGCCGTCTCTGGCGCAAGAAGCAGGACCGTCTGTACTGGAAGATATCATTGTCACTCATAATACTGTTCTTCATAGGAGGAGCAGTGCAGGTATATGCCGAAGGCATGATTTTCGTGGCAGCCACATTGCTCACTCGTTGTATAACTCATTTCAAACTATGAACAAAAGACAGTTTTCACTTACACTCATAGTGGCGATTGCCTATGCCGCACGCCTGGAGGCCCAGGTGATACTGTCGGCACCGCGACTGGTGGTTAACATCACCATCGACCAGTTGCGCTCCGACTATATGGAGGCTTTCTCGCCTCTCTATGGCAGCTACGGATTTAAGCGACTGCTCAGCGAAGGACGAGTGTATAGCAATGCCTCCTACCCCTTCCAGCCCATCGACCGCGCATCGGCGATAACAGCTGTAATGACAGGCACTACACCTTATTATAATAGTATAGTGGGCGAGCGATGGCTCGACCGCAACACCCTACGTCCCGTGTATTGCGTGGACGACGACAAGACAAAGGGTATCGGTACGGCCAAGGGCACATCCCCAAGGAACGTGCTCACGAGTACCATTGGCGACGAACTAAAGGTGTATTCCCAGGGCAAGGCCATCGTATATTCCATCGCCCCCACGCGCGACGCAGCCGTACTGTCGGCAGGACATGCCGCCGACGGAGCCGTATGGCTCGACGACGAGAGCGGAGAGTGGTGCTCGTCGGATTACTACGGCAAGGAACTGCCGAAATGGGCAAAGGAGTACAACCGCCTCTACCCTGCCATCAAGGAGATTGCCAACAAGACATGGACACCCGACAACTACTTAACGGGCAGTTTCACCTATTTTATGGGCAGCAGCACCCAGACCACCTTCTCGCATAAGTTCAACAGCGACCGCAGATACAAAGAATACAAGGCAAGCGCGCTCGTCAACGAAAGCATAACAAAAACCGCACTGCATTGCATCAAGAGCACAGACATGGGCAAGGACGGCATCACCGACATGCTCAACCTCACATATTACGCCGGCAACTTCGACCACCACACCATCGACGAGTGCCAGCTCGAATTGCAGGACACCTACGTGAGGCTTGACAAGCAGATAGCCGCCCTCATCAGCGGCATAGAGCTTATCGTCGGGCAAAAGAACGTGCTATACGTAGTGACAAGCACGGGATACTGCGACGAGGAGGGCAACGACTATGCAAAATACAACGTGCCCACCGGCATCTTCTACATCAACCGCACTGCCAACCTGCTGAACATGTACTACGGGGCACTGTGGGGACAGGCACGATACGTGGATTCGTATTTAGGCAATCAGATATACCTCAACCACCAACTGCTCGAAAACAAGCGCATCAGTATTGCCGACGCCACACAGAGGGCACAGGAGTTTCTCTCAATGTCGGCAGGAATACGCTCGGTATATACCGGATTGCAACTGCTTTCCAACACCAACCCCAACATCTACAAGATTCGCAACGGATATGCACAGGAACGCTGCGGCGACATTCTTGTGGAGGTGAATCCCGGATGGCGCATCCTCAATGAGGACAACATGGAGAACACTCTCTCGCGTGCCTCGTTCATCCAATTTCCTATAATAATGTTCGGCTGTGGAGTCAAGGCGGAACGCATTGTGGACAACGTCACAACCGACCGCATCTCACCCACAATTGCCAAGTCAATACGCATCCGTGCACCCAATGCATGCTCGTCTGAACCATTGTTTTGACTAAAAAACGCAAATAATCAGTGATTTATGCACGATTACGGAATATTTTTCGTAATTTTGCACGGAATTTTAATTATAGGAATAAAAAAAAGAAGAATAAGATATGAATTTTACAAAGTTATTGAAGTCACTTTTCGGTGACAAGTCAACAAGGGACATGAAGCTTATCCAACCGTTCGTGGAGAAGGTGAAGGCTGTGTCGCCAGAGATCGAAAAACTCGACAACGACGCTCTCCGTGCAAGGACACAGGAGATCAGAAAGCACATACAGGAGTCTGCCGTTGAGAAGCGCAAGCAGATTGACGACCTGAAGGCTACAATCGAGGACACGCCCATCGACGAGCGTGCCGACATCTTCGCGCAGATCGACAAGATTGACAAGGAGATACTCGACATTTTCGAGGACAAGCTCAACGAGGTGATGCCCGAGGTGTTTGCAATCGTCAAGGAGACCGCAAAGCGATTCGCCACAAACGAGGAGACAGTGGTGACTGCCACTGACTTCGACCGCGACCTGGCTGCCGACCCACGCAAGGACTTCATCACCATCGACGGCGACAAGGCCATCTATCACAACCACTGGACTGCCGGTGGCAACGACCTCAAATGGGAGATGGTTCACTACGACGTACAGCTCTTCGGTGGTGTCGTACTTCATCAGGGAAAGATTGCCGAGATGGCTACCGGTGAGGGTAAGACGCTCGTCGCCACCCTGCCGGTGTTCCTCAATGCCCTCACGGGCAACGGTGTGCATGTGGTCACCGTCAACGACTATCTTGCCAAGCGTGACTCCGAGTGGATGGGACCGCTCT
>CALZYS010000010.1 GCA_945830345.1 uncultured Prevotella sp. | reverse complement strand
CATACTTGTCGAAGTTAACACCACATACGAACATAGGAGTAGCATCCTTAGAAGGAGCAGACATCACAACGTACTTAGCACCAGCCTCGATGTGAGCCTGAGCCTTCTCCTGAGTCAGGAAGAGACCTGTTGACTCAACAACGTACTCTGCCTCAACCTCGTTCCACTTCAAGTCAGCAGGGTTGCGCTCTGCAGTTACGCGGATCTTCTTTCCGTTAACAATCAGCTGGCTGTTCTCTACGTCTGCCTCGATTGTGCCCTGGAAAGCACCGTGCATAGTGTCATACTTCAGCATGTAAGCCAAGTAATCTACTGGGCAAAGGTCATTAATACCTACTACCTGAATGTCATCGCGAGTCTGAGCTGCGCGGAATACGAAACGGCCGATACGACCAAATCCGTTAATACCAATCTTAATCATTTTACTACTTTATTTTTTATTAAAGGGTTAATATAGTCACTTTTTTCGAAGATTTTCACGCATTTTATGCACTTTTTCCTCAATTCGGGCGCAAAGTTACAATTTTTTTTTTAATTTTGCACCAAAAAGTAGTATTAATTAATATAAAAAATCAAAATCATGGGTAAATTTATCAATGAGTTCAAGGAATTTGCAGTAAAAGGCAATGCTGTTGACATGGCAGTCGGTGTAATCATCGGCGGTGCCTTTGGCAAAATCGTCACATCAATCGTTAATGACATCATCATGCCTCCCATCGGATGGATTATCGGCGGTGTCAACTTCTCCGACCTCAAATTTGAGCTTCCTACCGTGAAAATCGCTGGCGAGGAATTAGCTGCTGCCACCATCAACTATGGTGCCTTCATACAGACCATCATCGACTTCACCATCATCGCCTTCTGCGTCTTCATGCTCGTCAAGGGCATCAACAAGCTCGCAAAGAAGAAGAAGAAGGAAGAAGAGAAGGCTCCCGCCGCTCCTCCCGCACCTTCTAAGGAAGAGATTCTCCTCACCGAGATTCGCGATGCCATCAAGGAGCTGAAGAAGTGAGAAATAAGAAATTAGAAATGACAAATTAGTAATGATAAATTCTAATATGTCATTTCTAATTTCTTCTTATATATATAATAAGGTATGCCACAAGAGCAATCAAATGTCAGGGAGCGGCAAAAGAACAACTTGAAGGAACCGCGCCGATATAAAGTGATAATCCACAACGACGACTTCACCACAATGGAATTTGTGGTGGAGGTGTTGAAGACGGTTTTCTTTCTGAGTAATGAGAAGGCCGAAGAGCTGATGCTGCAAGTACATCACTCCAACAAGGCCGTTGTGGGAATATATACATACGACATCGCCGTGTCGAAAGCCAACAAGGCCACCAATATGGCTCGCGAAAAAGGTTTTCCATTGCGACTGACCGTTGAACCGGAAGAAGAATAATATCATGGCAGAAATAAAGCAGACAGAAAGAGCAGCCCATGTGATGAAATCGGCGTTCATGTATTGCAATAATTATAGGCATGAATTTGTCATGCCCGAGCATTTGCTTTTAGCATTAGTCGATGATTCCAATTTCAATTCAGCACTGGCAGTATTATGCAGTCCACCCAGTTTTGCCAACAAGATTGAGAACTTTCTTGATGGTATTGAGGTCGTACCGAATGAGATAGACTACGCCCCGGAACTATCCATACAGACAGGCCAACTGATGGATAATGCCCTAAAGCATATGGAGCATAGCGGAGCTGAATCAATGGACATACCTCATGTGGTGAGCGGTCTGCTGGAACTTAATGATTCCTGGGCAGCCTACTTCCTGAAGGATTGTCTTGGCGACCAAGAGCCATATTTCATGAGCGATTTGATTGATTACTGCGAATATGACGACATCCTCTTTGACGATAATAATGACATCGAGGCTAAAGCTCAAAAGAAATCATGGAAGAAGCTCGTGACTTGCATGAATGACAATTATCAGACGCATAATCCTCTTATAGGAAGAGAACATGAACTGAAACGCACCATTCAGGTGCTCTGTCGCTGCGACAAGAACAATCCACTGCATGTGGGTGAACCTGGCGTAGGAAAGACTGCCCTCGTATGGGGATTAACCCGACTCATCGAGGAGAACAAGGTGCCCCAAAGACTGAAAGGCAGCAAGATATATCAGTTGGACATGGGCACTCTTCTCGCAGGCACCCAATACCGTGGCGAATTTGAGAATCGCATCAAACAGATCATGGACGGCGTTCAGGAAGAAAGCAACAACAACATTGTGTATATCGACGAGATACACACTCTCGTAGGGGCAGGAGCCACAGGTGAAGGAGCAATGGATGCCTCCAACATGCTCAAGCCATATCTCGAATCCGGCAAGATACGGTTCATAGGCTCCACTACTTATGAGGAGTACAACCGACATTTCTCACGCTCGAAGGGACTCATACGTCGTTTCCAACAGATTGACATACCCGAACCCTCTCTTGACGAGACAAAGAATATCATCATGCAGTTGAAACCCCGATACGAAGAGTTTCATGGTGTGGAATATACCGACGACGCCATCTCGTTTGCGGTAGAGGCAAGTGCAAAGCATATCCACGACCGATTCCTGCCCGACAAGGCTATCGACCTCATCGACGAGGCCGGTGCAGCAATGGAGATAGCCGACTGTATAAAGACCATCGGCAAAAAGGAAATAGCCGATGTCCTGTCGAAGACATGCAAGGTGGATGCCCTGTCGGAGGCTGAAGACGATGACTACAGGCAATTGGAGAGTCTTGCCGACCGCATGCTTTCACAAATCTACGGTCAGGACGAAGCCATTCGTCAGGTGGTTGAGTCAGTGCAGATGTCGAGGGCAGGACTGCTCGACGACAACAAACCCTTGGCATCTTTGCTTTTCGTGGGGCCAACGGGTGTCGGCAAGACCGAGGTGGCACGAGTGTTATCCAAGGAACTCGGCATTACCCTCACACGTTTCGACATGAGCGAATACACCGAGAAACATACAGTTGCCAAACTGATTGGTTCGCCTGCGGGATACATTGGCTATGAGGACGGCGGACTACTCACCGACGCCATTCGCAAGTCCCCCAACTGCGTCTTGTTGCTCGACGAGATTGAGAAGGCCCATCAGGACATCTACAACATCCTGCTTCAGGTGATGGACTATGCCCGACTCACCGACAACAAGGGTCGCCAAGCCGATTTCAGGAATGTGGTACTGATAATGACTTCGAATGCCGGAGCACAGTATGCCTCGCAGGCTTCCATAGGATTCAACGGCTCAGTGAGTCGCGGTGAGGCCATGATGAAGCAAGTGAAGAAGACCTTCAAACCGGAGTTTCTCAACAGGCTCTCGGGCACAGTGGTATTCCGCGACATGGACAAACGGATGGCCACCCTGATATTGCAAAAGAAATTGCGGGAGTTGGACGCCAAACTGTCAGCAAGGCAAGTAAAACTGGACCTCAATCCCGCCGCTTTCGAATATCTGTTGAAGGAAGGTTTCACTCCTGAATACGGAGCACGCGAGATGGATCGTGTCATCGCCCAACGACTCAAACCATTGCTCATGCGCGAGATACTGTTTGGCTGTCTGAAGAATGGTGGTGAAATAACAATTGGAATCAAAGATGGCAGTTTATCAATTGGATGAAGCCCTATGGTTTCCCGACCCGCATTTAGGAGAGGAAGACGGACTTGTGGCGGTTGGCGGTGATTTGTCCGTCAACCGTCTGCTCCTTGCATATAGCAACGGCTTTTTCCCATGGTTCTCATTCCAGGAGTGTGAAGAGCCCTATTGGTATTGCCCGTTAGACCGTTTTGTCATATTCCCCCAAGAGATTCACGTCAGCCACTCGATGAAGCAGTTAATGCGCCAAGGGAAATACGTCGTCACCTTCAACAAGGATTTCGAGGGAGTGATTCGCGGCTGCTCCACTGTTGACGGGCGTAATCAGGAATACGGTGCTTGGCTTGGAGCTGACATGATGAAAGCCTACACCGAACTGCACCGTCTCGGCTATGCCGCCAGTGTTGAAGTATGGGAGCCTGCGGACGCATCTTTTTCCTGCGAGAGAAAACCAAAGCTCGTGGGAGGATTATATGGAGTGGCCATCCGCAATGCCTTTTTTGGTGAGAGTATGTTTTCCTTAGTGCCCAATGCCTCCAAGTTGGCATTAATTCATCTTGCACGAGCACTCACCCAAATCGGCGCAGTCCTCATCGACTGTCAATTCGAAACCGCCCATCTTAAGTCAATGGGAGGCAGGCATATCACCTACGAAGAGTATATGGGCCTGCTGTCTATTAAGAATGTCATTGACCAACGGATAAAGTAAAGTTGAGTTATCTAATTAACTTGGAAATTCCCCTTGCAATAATCCTCCATCGGCACATCGTAATATCCGCCCTTCTTGCGCACAAACTCCATCAACTGGCTGTATGTGAAGTTCATGTCGAGTAGCACGGGATTGCCTATGATAACAATATTCAGGCGGGCACGCGTCAAGGCCACATTCAACTTGCGGTCGATTGTCATGCCGTCCTCCTCAAACACGTCGTTGGTGAGGAAGTTGAGCTGATAGGGCTGCTGGATTGTGAATCCATAGATGATATAGTCGCGCTGACTGCCTTGATAGCGTTCCACCGTGTCGATCGTGATGTCATGCAGACAGGGAATGCCATATCTGTCGATCTCGTTGCGCACAGTGGATATCTGATTGCGATAAGGCACAATCACTCCCACCGTCTTGTCGGCATCAAAGCCATCCCCCACCAACTCATATATTGCTTTCACCGTGGCGGCTATCATCCGTGCCTCGGTCTTGTTTGTCTTTGCCGACAACGACAATTCCTGCGGTTTTGCCGCCACAAAGGCTATGCGTCGGGTGGTGAGCATGGTGATGATACTGTTGTCGGAGTCGCTACGCACATTGGGGAGCGTCTGATGTTCGAGCGGCACTATATCCAGTTTGTTTCCATAGAAGGCTTGATTGGGGAATTCGGCTATGTCCCTGTGCATGCGCCCCTGCTTGGTGAGCATATACACGAATCTCTCGTCATACCCCTTTTCTATCTTGAATTGCACCAACATTCGCTCAAACAACGACAAGCGGCAATCCCTCAAGTGGATGGCGTTGAGTTCGGGCTCTGTCACTGCCGATTCCTCTTGCGGCTGCTGCACCACTGCGGGCAATTGCTTGTGGTCGCCTATGAGCACAAACTTGTCAATCTGGCATCTTCTGTCTTTTTGTGCGCTTAGTAGCCCAATGAGTTGCGGTTCGAGTATCTGCGACGACTCATCCACGATGGCAAGACTGAAATGCTTTATCTGCAACAACGAGATATTTGCGTTGAGCGAAGCAGTAGTGCCACAGAACACTCTCGTCGATTGTATAAGCCGCCTCACCGCATTGGCATCATTTAGCAGCGAGGATTTATAGCTGAGCAGATATTCGCGGTATTCTTTCGAACAAGACAGTTCGGAGCCCATGCGAATAAAGTCGAAATCGGGATTTTCTTCCCTTATGCCCACCAGTTTGCTGCATATCTCATCCACCGCACGATTGGTATATGAGAGCAGCAACACGCATGTGCCCTCCTCCACCAGCTCCTCCTTCAGCAGATTCACCAGTCCATACGAGGTCTTTCCTGTTCCCGGAGGACCGATAATCAGGAATATGTCCTTAGCCTGCTTGGCATGCTCCACGAGGGTGTTGAACGGCCCATATTCGCCCTTGCGGTGTATTGTCGTGTCCACTTCCGGTTGGCGTTGAGATAGAATCAAGTCGCGACGCGACTTCGGAGCTGACAAGAACGAATGCATCGCACTATATATCGACCCTGCCGTTGACTCCAGCATGTCATGCTCGATAGCCCAGAGCGTGCCCTCGGGCTTGTTCTCTATTGTCTTCCTGTCGGTCTGGCTGTTACGCAATTTCAGTTCTATTGAATTTTCGCGGATATCCACAATCGAGGCTCTATGCACCATCTGCGCACATGCATTGGGAGTCTTTGTCTTGTTGTCATAATTGTATGGATAGAGTATGACGATGTCGCCTATACGGAAGTTTGTCGTGTCGGCCGACTGCGGTTGGTTGAATCGCAGTATTATCCCGCTTATCGACTCTCCCTCGTCATCATCATTGCGGAATCCCTCTACTGTCATTCCGTCGTAAATGTTTCCCGCAGTCTTCTTGTCTTCAAGCGTGTCATTCCATATCGAGGCGAAGCCCGAGTCCTCCTTCTGCTTGTTTCCCACTTTAGCCAACAGCTGTTCGTTCTCCAGGAAACGCATGAAGCGCAGGAAATACAGGCGTTCGAGCTGTGTGGCCGAATGGATGGGTGCAAGCAATGCCGACAGTTGGGGACGGATATAGTTTTCCCACAATCTGCCCGAGATATTCTTCTGGTTCAACTTCTCCGGTGTCAAGGTAGCAAGGATGTCCACCCCCTCCTTGGCATAAAGTATTTCGCTCCATGCTATGAGGTTGCGCATTCTTATTGCCCTGAGCAGCAATGCCTGTTCATTTCCCAACAACACCAGTCCTCCCGAGTATTTGGAGTAAAGGATCATTATATGTTTCAGTTCGTCGGAATATTTGCTGAACTCATAATTGAACAATGCGCGATACAGCATCAACTGCACCTTGTGCGTCTCTTTTATCACCGGGATATTCGGATTGGAGTCAGGAGTCTTGTAAGGCACAAACTCACCCTTTCCCGACTTCTGCTCGATGATGGTCACGTTCCTGCCGTTTTGATATAGGAAGTCAAGACGGCCTTGTATGCCCAACACCTCGCTGAAGAACGACGGTTCGAGAACGACGTCTTCCTTGCGGTATTGCCCTATCGACTTGGGCAAGTCGCTGCCTATCAGTTTCTCGATGTTTCGTTTCTGCGTCATGGCATCCTGCTTAAACTGCACGAAGTTGTCAATTAGCTCCCTACATGATATCATGCCAAGTGCATTCTTGGTGACAAACTCTTTCAGACTGCTTTCAAAGGCTTTGTGTCTGCCATGCACCGTGTCGTCGAGAAACTGTCCCGAGAGATTACCGAGATGTATCGGCATCGTGTTGGGATTGGGCTTTATCTTGTTTATAAGATTCACAAAAGGCGACTCGGCATATGCCTCAAAGCAATTGGCTATCGTGGTGATATTCACGAGGAAATCGGGCTCAAGAATAATAAGCTCCGGCATAACAGTTTCCCCTCGTTCATCCATACGTATTCTGACAAGGTTCAGTTGCGCCCCCTCCCACAGCACGGTCTTCAGATACGACCAGTCGGCCTTGCCATCCAGGGTCAATATCTTGTTTCCCTTGCCATAGCATATTTTTAGCGTCGAATTGCTGTCTTCGTCCGTAGCCCATATATAGTCATCATCCCAACGTCCGACAACCACCCTCAACACGTTCTCGCTGAATTTTCCCCACGTGCCTTTTCTGTCGGCCTTGGGGAAATGGCTCTTCAGTCGATCGGTGATTTCCTCCTTGCCGCACACCCAATACACGAGCAATGCCGTAGCCTTCAGGTTGTGGGTGAAGAGATGTTCGAGTTCGTCGTCCGCGAGTTCCTGGTCGCTGTTCGACCTGGGGAAAATGTCCTTACGCGCCATCTGAATGAGGTTGGCTATTGCATGCGGAATATTGTATTCCTTGACACAATAATCCACCTTGGAGAAGAAACCCACAAAGGCAATCTGACAATCGGCGATAGCCTGTTCCACCGCACGACGGAACACATATCTCAGCGTGTCATACCTTTCCCCCGTCGGTTTGCCGTCGGCACACGCCTTCTCCAACTGCATGTATAAGCTTAATGCAGACTCCACGATGACGTTCTTTCCGCTCTTGGCGCTTCCGCCTTTTCCGCCATCATCCGTTCTTCTTTGGCTATATGGTGTCAGTTTCATAATCTATCTTCATCTTCATTGTTTCATTCAAGCTGCAAATATACACATTTTTTCCCAACTCACAAAAATAAATCCTCTAAATCTCATGAAAAACATTAGATTTAGAGAATTATCTTAAAAATACGCTTAACCACTACGGTAACTCCTTTTTTTTAGGGGTTACCGTAGTGGTTTAACGCATTTTTCTTTGGAAATTCAAAAAAAAGCATTAACTTTGCATCCAAAATGATGTGTCACGTTAATAATATCACATAATTATGCGAAACGGAATAATAGGACGAAAACATGAGATGCAGATTCTCGAAGAATTATATGCCAGCGACAAGGCGGAGTTTGCCGCGGTATATGGAAGAAGACGTATTGGGAAGACATTCCTTATCGACAAACTGTTCAGTGACAAATACGACTTCTATATGACTGGTATTTATGAGGGCACCCGAAAGGAGCAACTCACCAACTTTGCCCACCAACTTGAGAGTTATTCTGGCAAGAAGGCCAAAACGCCCAAAGATTGGATGGAAGCCTTCTTCGCCCTGCAATCATATCTTGAAACCAAGGTTTCACAGGAGCGAGTCGTAATCTTCATCGACGAACTGCCATGGCTCGACACTCCACGTTCACGATTCCTAAAGTCATTCGAACTGTTTTGGAACGAATGGGTGTCAAAGCACGACAATATGAAACTCATAGTATGCGGTTCTGCCACCACTTGGATGACCAACAAACTTCTCGGCAACAAGGGCGGTCTGCACAACAGGGTGACAATGCCCATATATCTTCGCCCGTTCAACTTGGCAGAAACCGAGGAATTCCTGTTGTCACGCAGATTCTCATTCGGGCGTAAGCAAGTGGTTGAGACCTATATGTCGCTTGGAGGAACTCCGTTCTATCTTGATATGCTGAGAAAATCAGAGAGTGTGGCACAGAACATAGACCGCCTCTTCTTCCGCGACAACTCCCCGTTGCGCACTGAATACGGATTTCTTTTCAAATCCCTGTTCAAGGAATCAAGCCTGTATCGCAAGGTTGTGGAATGCCTTGCAAGGAAACTAAAGGGCATGACGCGCAAGGAGATTCTCAGCGAGGTGAAATGCGACGACTCAGGGTTTTTCTCGGAAGTGCTTGCCGACCTGTGCAACTGCGACTTCATCCGGCGCTATTCAGCCTTCGGACGCAATGAGCGCGACATGATGTACCAATTGACAGACCTTTACACCTTATTTTATTTGCGATATGTAAAGTCATACAACGGTGGCGACATTAACTATTGGAGCCACATGCAGATGGACATTTCTTCATGGCAAGGCTATGCCTTCGAACAAGTATGCCTGCACCATATCCAGCAGATAAAAATCGCTCTCGGCATTTCTGGCATTCTGGCCAACGTATGCTCATTCTCATGGCAGGCATTCACCGACAAAAACGGGAAGGAACATCGAGGCGGACAGATTGACCTTATCATTAATCGTGGTGACAAGACCATCAACCTATGTGAGATGAAATACGTAAGCGGCAAATTCTCCATATCGCAGGATTATGCCCGTCGCCTGGCAGAACGTCGCGAAGCATTCAGAAGTCTCACTTCGACCGACAAGACCCTCCATCTGACAATGATAACCTCTGAGGGCATAGAACACAACGAGGGTTGGCACACCATCCAAAGCGAACTGACCCTCGACGATTTGTTCTGTTAGTGGTGGATTCAACCACTAACCAACATATAATCGGACATATACATTTATTAACTCATGTTTCTGAAGTAAATAACTGTGCGGATGCCTCTGGGAGCGTGGGCGGCTCGCCCGCGGCCTGCGTAGAAAACATACTTTTTAGACACGGGCAAACACTGCTCACACGCTTTTACAAGTGACCCGGTATTTTACATATCATACACCTAAAGCAGAAATCGGAACTACTGAAACCCCGTCTTCTCGCGTGTAGGCATATCTTCCCACACCCGTAAGAACCATCATGAAAGAAGGGGGATTCATCTTATCCGTATCAATCTTTGCCGCCAATGCCTTCAATGTCTTGGCACCACTTTCTATAAGACTGTCACCACCGAGTTTCACTTCCACAAAACCATACTTGCCATTTCTCAGATATACAATGGCATCACATTCCAAACCGTTCTTGTCGCGATAGTGATACACCTTGCCTCCCAACGCATCGGCATATACACGAAGATCCCTCACCGCCATTGTCTCAAACATAAGCCCCATGGTGTTAAGGTCCTTAATCAGGTCGTCAGGGCCGATGCCAAGGGCAGATGTTGCAATGGACGGATCAATGAAATAGCGAGTGTCAGAAGTACGTATGGCTGTTTTCGACCTAAGATTAGGCGACCACGCCTCCATATCCTCGATAACGAAAATCTTCTTCAGAGCATTTACATAGTCGTAAAGCGTGTCCGTACTAAAACTGTTGCTTCCGCTTGCAAGGATGTCGTCAGCTATCTTTGTCAACGACACCTGTGCCCCCTGATAGCGTGAGTACGAACGCAATAACTTATGGGCGAAACCTGCATTACGTGATATATTGTCCACTCTGGAGATGTCACTGTTTACCACCGCATCCACATAGTTGTCAGCTTGCAGCAATGAGGCTTTGTCTGACAATTGCAATGAGCCAGGCCAACCTCCGCGGCATAACAGAAACGCCAATCTCATAATGTCGATGTCGGCAGCAATGCCCAATGCTTTTCCTGTATTGAATAGTTCACCAAGCGACACGCAACCATTGGAGTCCTCCGACTCTTGCAGACTCATGGGGCGCATGGTCAACCAAGCAAATCTACCGGTACCTGAGTGTGTTATTGAAGACATATCGGCAGGTACAGCCGAACCTGTAAAAATGAACTGCCCAGGCAATCCACGTCGACTTACCACAAATCGGGCAGCATCCCAAAGAGTTGGTGCAAGCTGCCATTCGTCAATCAATCTTGGCACCTTACCTTCGAGTATCATTTCGGGATTAGCTTCGGCAAGCATCATGTTCGCTTTCAACATGGCGGGATTATCCATGAACATGCTACTTGCAGCCGCTTGCTGAGCCGTTGTTGTCTTTCCGCACCATTTTGGTCCTTGTATCAAGACAACTCCAGCCGCCTCAAGCTGTTTTGCCAACAGTTTGTCTGCAATTCTTTTTTTGTATTTCTTATCCATAATTACCTTTGCATTTTTGACGCTGCAAAGATAACAATAAATATTCTAATATACAAGCATTTAAGATTATTTAATCCTACAGTTGGCTGTTTTTCATTCCTACAGTTGGCCGATTTTCATTCCTACAGTTGGCCGATTTTCATTCCTACAGTTGGCCGATTTTCATTCCTACAGTTGACTATCTTGTACTCTATTGCAGCAAAGTCTTGTGGTTGCCTTCTCCTGGCACGCTGGTTCTTACTATATCTGAATGGTCATCCACATGTTGAGTGGATGACCATTCTTGTGTTTCTCTGAAAGCCCGTTCTTGTTGTGTGTAAGGAAGTTACGCATTTCTTTTAAACCACATAGCAAACACGGGGTCGGTAATATATAGCCTGCGACCATTCATTTCCGCCAGGTCCTTTTCCACCAAAGCGGTCTTTAGGCGAGTTATATTGGAGACACTGCCGAGATTGTATGTCTCTCGGATTTCAGTTTCGCCGAAGTTGTCGTGATTGCCGTCTATGATACATCTCAGGAAGTTCATCTGATAGGCTGTCAGAGGTTCTATCTGCTGCATAAACAACTGCTCCTGACTATTCAACAAACTGTCAACACCCATAGCCAAATGCCTTTCCTCCACACTCTCTCCCTCATCTATCAATGAGAATATCAACCACGAGAGTTGCTGTACGTATGACGAATGATTATCCACTGCAGCACATATCCTTGCAGCAAGACCCTCAGATATCACACGGTTGCGGTCGGCAAAATGCGACACTATATACGTTGTCCACTTCTCCGTGGGAATCTTTCCAAGAAACTTGAAGTCGCCAAATTGATACAGAGGCATGTTCCTTTTCTGGAAAACATTCATCATCGTATGTTTCTTGCTGCCAAAGAGACAGTATGACACCATTTTCTGATGCTGCCACACGGAGCGCAGTCTTTTCTGTATGCTCACACTGTCGGGCATCTCCCCAATCTGTTGAAACTCATCAATACATACCACTATTCTCTTCCCCTTGCGCTCGGCAATGGTTTCCACAAGTTGGAGTATCTCCTCTGGCGTATGCGTTTTCGGACTTATGCCAAGACTAAGCGCAAATTCAGAGTTAGGCTCTGGCGACACACTGATTTTTGGAGTAAGCCTCGCAATAAAATCCCTTGCGTTTTCCATCCACAATTCCGCCTTTGAGGCAGTTTGTTTCAGAACGGCTTCTGTGAGGGCATTGTAGAACTCATATTCCGTCTTGCACTTGAATATGTCAATAAACACTGTGATGACCTTCTCCTTGTCCACTTCCTGACACACCCTCTTCACCAATGAGGTCTTTCCCCATCGGCGAGGTGAAATCAGTATTGTATTTATCCCCTCCTCGAAGTTCATCCTCAGTTGTCTGATTTCATCCTCTCTTCCGATGAAGTTGTAGTCAGACACCGAGACACCGAACACGAAACTTTGGTTATGCTCTGTCTTACCCATAATATTATTGCGAATTCTATTGTTGAAAACCAGTGCAAAGATAGTAAAAATACACAAAATACACAACCTTGTGTAACACAACCTTGTGTATTTTGTGTATTTTTAACGTTATATTATATTTGTGCAATCATACGTGTATGTACTTACTTAGCGAATATCCATTCTTGTGATGACTATATAACCGTTCTTGTTATATCAATATAACCATCCTTGTTATATGTTGCCAATTAGCAAAAGATCTTATAAGAGCTACCAAACGAGCTTCTGCCACCTATTGATTATCCTTATTAATTAGATTAACCACAACTTTCACCATAACATCCTTTTCTTCCGTACGGCTTTCAGCTATCATCAATGTCAAAGCAACTATTCGATATCCAACAGAAATCACCATATCGAGATTGTAGAAAGGTACTTGTTGGGTATGCGTCTTTCCCGGTATTCCCTTGTACCTCCTGTATGAGATAAGCATAAGGGTTATGCGGTGGGGGATTGGAGATGCACTATCTTTTCTATAAATTTTTAATTTTTACCCTCATACCATCATCTTTTTAATTATATCATTAATTATCAACGGCTTAATAAGTGGTATAGAGGTGAGGGTATGAGGGTAAGTGGGGTTTATCGTATCAAACACCCTCACTTTTCTTATCAAATATCCTCGTATTATATCTCTTTACCCACACCTTTTAGCTCCTTCAGCCGAGGAAAAGAACAGTTGCAGTGGTGATGAGTGAACAGTTGTTGTGGGTATGAGTGAACAACTGACGAGGAACTGTATGAATAGCAGTTAAGATACTGTCTGAAGTTCACTTGATTAATAATCCCGATAAGCTATAGTTACGTTCACAAAAGGCTTTGTATGTCCGTCCGAAAGCTTTGAACGGAGATTCAAAGGCTTTGTATCTCCGTCCGAAGCTTTTGTACGCAAGATATATTCATTGTTTAAGTTTCGCAAGTGTAAATTCTCTTTGTATAAAGGTTTTATTTTAACCACAGAGATTTAAATTGAGCGATGCGAATGCGCTTCTTCAGTCAGACAGCCACTTTATATAGTTCTTGTCTGACATGAATATTTGCCCCTGATTTACGACAAATCCTATATGGTTTTGCCCCTGATTTGCGACAAAAATCCAAAAATGCTTGCATCATTAATAATTATTTAGTATCTTTGCCGCAAAAAAATACGACTAAGATTTACCAAAAAAGTAGTCACATTCTTGCCCAATCATCCTTCGTTCATCCTTCGTTCATCCTTCGATTGGAAGACGTAGGATAAAGAATGGAACTGCGGAGGATAAATATTGTCATCCCAACGTTCTCCTACCACGCCCATCCCATCTTGCGCTCTTCGAGTATGCCGCCCTTCTTGCCGCGCAGGAAGTCTGTCTTCGGCAAACGCCCGTCAGGCAGGTGCTTGATGAAAAGCTGAGATGGCTCGGTACTCACAAACATGTCTTCGGTCACTTCTATCGACGTGTCCTCAGGGGCAAAGGAATTGTTGGAGAGCTTACCCTTGGCGGCGTCATAGTTGATGAGATGTCCGCCGTTCTTGATGTCGGTGAATGTCCACGACACATTATTTCTTAATATATGTCCGTAGCCTGCCACGTCGATGGCCTCGTAGGTGTTCTTCCTGTTCACCATGTTATAGTTAGAGCGGTTTTTCCACGAAGTGTTGTTCTCCCACTTACTGCCCGCAAGATGGTGGTTGGAGTAGAAGCCGTGCGCCTTGTTCTGATAAGCCATGGAATGGTGGATGTAATGCGAGGGGCACACATCGGGACACTTTGTCTTCCCTTTATTCATTCCCCATCCTCCTGCCTTGAATCCGTTTCCGTCTCCCGCCCTCTCGAATGTCTCTGTGTCCTCGGGGTTGGCAGTAGGGCGATAACCGTTATAGAAAGCCATGCAATTGTCAATCTCCACGGGGGCGGCACACGAGATTAGGTCGAAGCCGTCGTCGGAATTGCGCCATGCCCTGCATCTTCTGAACACATTGCCCACCTCGAAGGTGTCAAACACGTGGCAACCGAATCCATCCACATTGCCGCCGTATGGTCCCTCGGAATAATCGTCGTAGTTGTTATAAGCGTCGCAATCCACTACGAGGTTATACGAGCCGCGCTTCTGGTAATAGCCTATCGCCATACCATCGTGCATGGCAATGTCCTCAACTATGCAATACGAACCCTTGCGCGCACTGACACACTCCGACTGGGTATGTCCCTTGATGCGAACCGGCACACCCACAATGTCGAAGTTGCGCAGGTGAAGGTAATCCGCCCCGAGATAAAACGCGCCGAAACGGTGTTTGCCGTCAAGCATAAGAGCTGAGAAATCAAACACGGGCCGCTCGCCGGGATAGCCCATGTAGCAAGTGCGCCGACTGGCGGTTCCCGCCTTTTCGAGTGCAAACACGTAGGCATACATTCCCTCATATTTCATTACCTGGTCGTCAGTGATTTTATAGATGCCGCCACGGAAATAAATGGTGTCACCTCCCTCTGTCATGCGATAAGCCGCCGGCAATGTAGCCAACGGAGCGTCGATACTGCCCGATGCCGCGTCATCACCCTGCGGCGCAACAAATATCACCTTTGCGTCTGCCGGTGCGAACACCGTCAGCAGCGATGCAACAATTTCAATAACCTTTCTTCTAAGCATAATTTACACGGTTTATATTATTTTCGTGCAAAATTACAAATTTTCCTCATATAAACCAAATAAATCACAAGAAAAGCGCAATTGTTTATAAAACAAGTCCTCTAAATCTCATAAATGACATGCGATTTAGAGGACTTTGCAATTAAGGGGGAATTACTTTACAGTTACTTTCTCCGAACGGTTTCCTTGCTTGCGGA
This sequence comes from uncultured Prevotella sp., assembly GCA_945830345.1. GTDB lineage: Bacteria > Bacteroidota > Bacteroidia > Bacteroidales > Bacteroidaceae > Prevotella. The sequence continues at coordinate 22,982 of CALZYS010000010.1, read as the reverse complement.
TGTAAATGCCAGAAGACTGAGGAGTGGTGACGGGACGACCCTTGAGGTCAAAATAGACACCGTTCTCGCTATCGGCATTTATGTGGGTTATGCCAGAGCCTGAAGAGGCACAAACACGCAGCTTGCCGTCGGTGTACAGTGTGGATGTGTCCCATTCCAAGCCTTCGGCAGGCACAGCAGGTTCTATTGCGCCAAACTCTCCTGAATATGTCTTGGCTGAGAGGATGGTGAACTCGTCGCCGTCTGCATATTCGCCATTGACAAGTTTCAGACTCAGAATACCGTCGGTCTTGAAGGTGTTGCTTACCGAGAGCTTGTCGTTGGTCTTGGCTGCGCGGTCAACTTCTATCTCCAATACTGCACCAGCCTGCAAAGTTACGTTGTTCTTTATGGTCAGGGTGCCTATGCCAAGGTCGCCGGGAGCTATCGTACCTCCATTCAGCGCAACAACAGGTGCCATGGTACTTCCCTTGCCGGCAAGAGTTGCACCGTCGGACACTGTGTATTGACCTGGAGTGTAATACGTACCGGTATAGTCCTTGTCCTGACTGTGGGTACCGTTCTGGATGAGCGTTCCAGCCACGATGCGCGTGGTGCCACGATACTTCTGCGCTCCAGTCAGTCGCCAGTAGCCCTCACCGTCTTTCACGATGTTGGTGAGACCGATGCGGCTTGAATGTTCGATGCCGTTGGTGATCTTGCCTTTGAATGTCTCGTCTGTGCCAAGACCGCCGACGCGCCATGTCACCGAACCTCCGTCGGTCTTGAGGAAACAGCAGGCAAGTGTCGTGGTTGAACTTCCAGTGAGTGCTCCGATGCTATAGGTCTTGGAGTTTGAGTAAGAACGCATTTCAAGTTTGCCCTGAAGGTCGAGACGGCAGTTGGGAAGACCGCCATACTTTGAGTTGTCGAGATAGAACTGGTTGCCTTCGGTGCCCGTCTGCTTGGCGGTGACATTACCCACGAAGTTGCGCCAGTTGCCCTGATAAACCTCACGCAGGTATTCCACTTCAATGACTAAGTTGCCGTCGCCTGACACATCGCCTTTGACAAAGTTGCGCTGGTCGATATGCAGGTAGCTTGTCTCATCTCCCTCAACGACTATCGGCATTGACACAATACCCTCGGCTGACTTGTCGCCGCCCTTTACCTCAAAGCGTCCTCCCTCAAGATGGAGTGTGCCTTGCATGTGGGGATTGGTTCCCAAGGCGTCCTTGCCCTGTATGCTCACCTTACCGCCCTTGACATAAAGGTCGCCCGTGGTGTTCATCTGTCCAAGAGGTATTGAGAGCGTGCCTGCGCCGGTCTTTATGAGGTCGCCGTCGCCGAGTATTGGGCCGTTGTGGGTAAGAGTAACCTCATTGGCTATGTCGAGAGTGGATGGACGAAGAACGGTTAGTTCGCGGTCGGTCTTCGCCGCATTACCTGTGTATCTTACCGTACCTCCGTTCAACAGCCATGCGGGAGCCGCACCTATTGAGCTTGCCGCACCGGCATTTCCTATTGACGAAATCTCCAAGATGCCGTCCCATACCACTGTGCTTCCGGTGTAAGTGTTGTTGCCGTCGAGCACGAGAGTGCCGCTGCCCGCCTTGCTGAGCTGGGCATTACCGCCTATTTCTCCCGACAGCCTGACATCTGCCGATGTGTTCACCATCACTGCGGCAGGCTTTACTGGCGAAGGAATGGTTATATTGGCGTCGCTATTTCCGCTTATCAGCACCTTCATGCCGTCGCTGTATGCAGAAGAGACACCATTCTCGTCTTCCCAGTTACCATCCGTGAAGTTCCATTCGTCAGATTCGATACCCTGCCATATCACGTCGGCCTGGTAATCTTCAGGAGAAGTGATGTCGGGGGCCTGAGCACGGGTGGATACGGTGAGCACGTTGGAATACTCCGAATACTCCTCGCCATTAAAGGCTCTCATGCGGAAGGTGTAGCTTGTGGCGGGGGTAAGGCCTGTGATTGTCTTTGATGTGACATTTGCCTTGGTGCGTGCTATCTCCCCGTACTCTCCTTCTGCATCGAGTTGCTCGATTACATAACCTGTCTCAAGGTCGGTCATGTCGCGCCATTCCAAGGTCAGTGCCTCCGACTCCCTCTCGGCTGCCTTGAGTGCCACGGGAGCCTTGATGAAGTGCTGCGACTGTTCTGACGTGATGCTGTTGATGTAATGCTCGATGTTGGCATATCCGTCTGCCTGAAGTGTCATGGCGTCGTCCTCGTTCACATTAGTGCCGTTGGCTTCCTCCCACCAGTCGGGCATACCGTCGCCGTCGGTGTCAGTGGCTTTAGTGCCTGCCCAGAGGTTCCATGTGTCGGGTGCGCCGATGTCGAGTGTGCGCTCGTCACTGATAATCTCGCCCCTTAGTCCCCATGTGCGCAAATCGCTGATGAGCATCCAGTCGAGGTTGTCGCGATAGGGCAACGACGCTCCCACATTTGGCAGCAGGTCGTCGGTGAGTTCACGGGCATCTACTGTCGGCAACACGGGATAGTCGTAAGGCGCGTCCTGGAAGGTTGGGCCTCCGCCAAACTCGCTTTCCTGTATGTCACGCAATGCCAATACTCCGTCGTGGTTGTCGTCGATGACATTGTCCTTGGCATATATGTTATACCTTTCATTGGCTCCGCTGAATGCGTTAGCCTTGCCCGTAGGTCCTGTGATGAACACATTGCCCGTGGCATTGGCGTAGGATGTGCCCTCGGAGTCGCCACCCATGATATATGCCGCCGTCTTCCAGTTATACACGATATTGTTTACATACTGGTGGCGTCCCTTGAACTTGGGGTTACGGGTGTCGTTGTTCATATAGAGCGTGCGGTAGATAGTCACACCGCCGTCGGTCTGGATCAAACCTCCTGCCGAGTGTCCGAGGAGTCCCTGCGAGATGATGGAGTTTTGTATGGTGATGTTCTTGGCGGACGCGCCGTTTATCGAGAAGGTCTCGTCCCTACCCCATGCCATACTGCAATGGTCGAAGATGATGTTCTCGCCATTGGCAATGCCCACGGCGTCGGCACCTGAGTCGCCCACAATACCCATTCTCACGCGCAGATAGCGGCAGATGGTGTTGCTCGCACCTGAGAATGAGAGTCCGTTGCCATAGAGGGTGATGCCCTCGCCGGGTGCCGTCTGACCCGCGATATATATGTTCTTGCTGACAACAACTCGCGACTTCAGACGGATGACTCCCGCCACATCAAACACGACAATGCGGTTGGGACTGCTCACGGCATCCCTGAACGAACCGCTGCCGGTGTCGTTGAGATTGGTGACATGATACACCTTTCCACTTCGTCCTCCTGTGGCAAAGCGTCCGAAGCCCTCTGCCCCGGGGAATGCCAACTGCTGTGCCGATGCGGCGGCAGAGAGTGACAATGCGAATACTGATAGTATTAGTTTTCTCATGCTTGTTTGATTAATAAATAAAAGGAGGGGGTCCTTTAATGGAACATCCCCTCCCAAATATGATACAGTTTATTCTAAATTACTTAACCACCTTGCGTGTCACAACCTTGCCGTCGGCGTATGTTGTGCGAACGATGGAGATACCGCGTACGGCTGCATTTGCACGTACACCATTGATAGAGTAAACCTCACTGCGTACTGCCTCTGAAGACTGTACATCGTTGATTGCAGTGGTAACATCGCTGCTCTGTGAATACTCACCGTTGTTCATGATGTAGAGGTCATAAACCTGACCGCTTGACTTGGCGTCTGTATGGTGAATACGTACATACACCTTGTCTGTTCCCTCATAGCTGAGGTGGGTCTTCTTGTAGTTGCGCTTGATGAGCGAGTAGTTAACATCACCGAGCTTGGTCCATGTCTCACCGTCAGCTGAGGTCTCAACCTGCATTGTAGGTATCTCACCTGCATTACCGTTACCGGCATAGATTACAACATCGAACGGAGCCTGGAAGGCAACTGTTGACTCAAGGCTTGCATTGAACAGACCACCTGTAGGCTGCTTTCCGAAGGTAACTGCATTATTTGTAATACCATTCTTGTCGTTAACACCTATGGCATCTTCGGCAGAATCCGGGTTACGGTAGTTGGTATCGCCGATATTGTTCTTGAGGTCGAGCTTTTCCCATGTCATTACCTGACCGATAGACTTGATGCGCCAGTCACCTGACTCGTATGTCTCAGGAGCGAGAGTCTCAGTATAGATAGTGATTGGGTTGCCGTCTTCGTCTGTTCCATCTGTAGCGGATGACTCATCCCAGTAAGCACCGGCGTTCTTTCCCCATGTGAAGAAATAGTTGGCATTGATGATATTGCCGTCAGCGTCTTTCTGCTGACCCTTGCCACTCCACTCGTCTGCATTGGCGTCGAAGTGAGAAACTACGTCCCAACGCACGGTGTTTTTGTCGATACCGTTGATAGCCACAAACTGACTGCTAAGTTCTGACATCAGGTAGTCACCGCCTACAGCGAATGCATAGATAGTGGTGGGCTGTGTCAACTCGATAGGCTCAGTATATTTAGCCGACTCAGTGAGTACGGTGCTGCCAATATAGTTATAGTAGATATCTACACCCTCAGCACTGCTGAAGGAAACTACAGACTTGCCTTCCTCCTGTGAAATGCTGATAGAAGGAGCTGATGCCTGTGTCAAGATTGTAACATCCTTAGAGGCAATCTCACTGTCGGTATATCCGTCGCCAATGGCAAATGCCTTCACTGTGGTAGGCTGTGTCAGAACGAACGGCTCGGTGTAGAGAGTGCTCTCCACTGTCGGGTCGCTACCGTCAAGAGTGTAGTAGATATTCTTGCTGTTGGTGGCTGACAGGCTAACAGTTGTAGCGCCATCTTTCTGAACAGTTGCAATGACAGGCTTACCAACGGCTGTCACATCTTTCTTTGTTGCGATAAGAGTGGAAAGTGCATTCGGGATGAGCAGGGCAATATTATCCTGATTAGCCACTGCCATGTCAGCTATCGAGAGAGGAAGCAACATATAAGCGTTGCGCTTTGCGTTGTGGATATGCATTGCCACTACATCACCGGCTTTAGCGATGATGTCATCGGCAGCGAAGTAGTCACCAAGTTCAACACCGGTGATTGTTCCTTCAGTAAGCAGTTCAATACCCTCAGTTGTATCGATACCATCGAAGAGTGTCTCATTCCCCTGTAGTACGCTGAGGATGTTTGAAGTAGAAGCTACAGCCTTACCGTATCCGAGAGCCTCATATAAAGCTGTGTTCAAATTGAGTACAGGCACGTATGCGATTGTCTGCTTGATAGTTGACAGATAAGGATGGTCAGCACCGATTGTCGGGCTGATTACTACTGCTGTGTAGTTGCTGCGCAGTGTTTCAGCTGTTTCCTCTGTATTGGAAGCATCTACAGGAGTAAGAGTGAACTTGTCAGAGCTTCCCTCAAGATAAACATAAGCATAGTCGTCGTCGAGGCTGCCGTCATAGATGTATGCCACTGGCTGTGCCTCCTCTACAGAAGGAGCATCACCCTTGTCAATCATAAACAAGGTGAAGTCGATACCTGCGTCAGGAGTTAACTTAAACTGCACATCAACGGGGTCGGCTGAGTCGGTCTCAACCTTCCATACGAAGGTATATGTACCCTCAGAACCCTCAACTGTATTACCCAAGAAGATGCAGGCTCCACCTGTCTGAGGTGAACTCTCGTCAGCCTGGAACTTCAGGTAACTCTGCACAGGGGCAATACCACGGTTTGTGGCTGTTCCCTTAGCCGAACGACCAACAATGGTGATTGTCTGTCCGTTGGTGAGCTGCGGGAATGTGATGGTCGTGTTCTTACGGGTAAGACGCAACTTGTTCTGAGCAAGGTGGATAGAGTTAGACTTGTTAGAACCGATATCGAAAATCAGTCCGGCGGTCTCTGGGATAACCTCGCCATTAGCCATCAGATTGCTGCTGTTGAAACTATTGTTGGTGTTTTTCCAGTTGTTGGTGTTACCATCTGCGTCCTTTCCATTAGATGTCCAGTTAGTGGCATCAGCATTTAGGTTGGCGACGGTCTCTTCACTCAACCCTTGGGTAAAGTCCCAAGTCTTCTTGTCCTGTGCGTTGATGCCCAATACGAGCATTAGCAACGCTGCTAAAGTTAATAGTCTTTTCATAAACAAATTGTTTTAATTGATTAATAATGTATAGTAAATAAATCTCATTTCAAGTTGAACGGCACCCAATAGGCTCCAGCCATAATGCGCGAGCGCACCGTGGAGGCAAGACCTGCGTCGGCATACTTGCCGCACACCCTGTCTGCCACTATCGACGGGTCGTTATAGCGCACTGCCATACGGTTCATCATCGGATAAACCTTGCCCTCGCCGGCAAACTCCAACATTGCCTCGTCGAGCATCGCAAGGTCGTTGTAGCGGAATGTGCCTTGCTCACCCAGTTCGAATACATCGGTCTTGACAGAACGTGCAGTCAGTCCGAAGCAGCATCTCAGACCCATCGACGGATAGGTGCGGGTTCCGAAGTTGGCATTCTGTGTCCAGTCGCACTTCGTCGGGTCGATGGTACTCTCAAATCCTAACCATTCAGGCTTTCCTGCCTGGAAGCAGTCATCCGTAGTGCCGTTCTTCACTCCTGAGTTGAACACCGCATTCATAGCCTTGAAGCGCTTCAAGTGGTTGAGCGCCTCGGCAAGCATCATGTGGTATTGGGTGGCGCGATAGAAATAGATATGGCAGTCGTCCTGATAGGCGTTTGCCCTTGCCGTGCTTCCCACGGGACGGAACTTTGACAGATATACCTGACCCGCGTTCCTGCCGAAACAGCACTTATAACGCGTGTCGTTTGTGGTGGCACCGGGATTGAACTTGCTGTCGAGGAATCGTGCGACACCTGCCTCCGACGGACGCAACAGATACTTGTTGGGGAACTCGTTGGAGAAATGCTTCAGCAAGGTGTTGGTTTGGTTCTTGGTATAGTCGTAGATGATGGCACTCACTGCCTCAAAACGATAGGGAATCGTATTGTTCCATATCGGGGAATAGTGACCCGGTGTGGCGGCGGAGGGAAGCCACTCAACATTACTACCGGGATTGCTGGTGACATTGATTGCACCGCCCAAAGCGATGAGCAGGGTATCGGCGGCAACCTGATAATAAGATGTGGCATCCTGACCCTGGGAGTCAGCCACTGCACCCTTCCACAGGTTCAGCTCGGCGAAGAGTCCCGCATAGGCAGGCACCATGTAGTTCCACTTGCGGTACTGGCTGTTGGTGATGCTCTCGCTATGTGTGGGGTCGAGCCACTCATACCAGTTGATGTTGATATTCGACGGTGCGCCGCCATATCCCTGAACAAGATAGTTGAGACACTTGTCAATCAACTGCGGCAGTTGCAGCAGCTGGAATCTCTCGTCGGTGTTGATGTCAGTGACTGAGGTGACGGGATGGTCGAACCATATAGCCTGTCCGTAGATCTCAGCCAAGGTCTTGTATGTCCACACCTTCACTCTCACCGCCGATGCCACGAGCGCATTCCATGCCTCCTCGTTGACGTTGGGATTGGAGCGGTAGTTGGTCATGGCATTGAGATAGTCGTTGCAGGCAATGATCACCTCGTAATAGCCATCGGGATTGGCGTAAGAGTTTTCCTGAAGGTTAGGCTCATACTGATAGAGGCTGATAAGCTCGCTGAGCGACTCGTCTGAAGGCTCAATCAGTTCGCCGCGGGTCTCGGTGAGCAGTATCTCCTTGTCGCCGATGGCCTGCACCTTGGTCATGATGCCAAGGAAACCTGTGTACATCTCAGTGTTGCTGGTATAGCCGGCGGATGCGTCGAACTCATCATCCGTCTTCGGGTCGAAGAAGTCGGAGCACGACGAGAAGACGAACATGACGCACACTACACTTAATACGTATAAGATATAATTCTTTGTATTCATATCGTGAATTGTTTATTTAAGATTCTGTTTAGAACTTGAGACTCACTCCCACCTTTACTGCCTTGGGGGCTGCCACCTTGGCGTAATCCACGCCCTGCATCAGCGGACTGTAGGAATAGGAGAACTCGGGATCGAGACCGAGATAGCCCGTGAAGCACAGGAGGTTCTGGCCCGTTACGAACACTGTTCCTCCTTGGAGGAAGTTGAACAGCGGCTTCTGCCAACTGTAGCTCAAGGTGATGTCGCGGAGCTTCAGATATGAGGCGTCCTCAATCCATCTGTCGCTGAAGGCATTGTTGCCCACACGGTCGCCCCAGCTCACACGGGGTATGTCGGTCTGCTGTCCCTCCATAAGCCAGCGGCGGTTGAGGGATGTGGCCTGGTTGGAGAAATCCGAGCCTGACTCCGTGATGCGGCGGACAGCATTATAGGCATCGTTGCCGACGCTATATGCGAAGGTCATGTCGAGGGCGAATCCCTTGTATTCAAAACGGGTGAAGAACGAGCCGAAGAAGTCAGGTGTGGCAGAGCCGATAATCTCACGGTCCTGACTGTCGATGATGCCGTCGTTGTTCTTGTCGAAATAATGCACGTCTCCAGCCTCGAAACGCTGTCCGTTGGCAGACAGGTTGGCTGCCTCAGCCTCTGCTGTAGTTGAGAACACGCCGAGTGAGCGAAGTCCGTAGAAACTGTATGGGTCATAGCCCTCGCGTGTCACTATCTGGGCATCGTCGTCGAGAGTGTTGAGTATCTCTGTCACATTGCCAAGGGAGTTGACCTTGTTGCTCAGCGTGGTGATATTGCCGCCGATGAACCAGCGGAAGTCACGTCCAAAGATAGGAGAGGCTGTGAACGAAAGCTCGATTCCCTTTGACTCCAGTTCTGCCTCATTATTATAATATGCACTGTTGCCGAACACTGCAGGACGGCGGCCTGAGATAATCACGTCCTTTGCCTTGGTGTCATAATATCCCACTCCCAAGGTAAGACGCTCACTGAGGAAGGCTGTCTCCAAGCCTACATTGAGGGTGTGGTCACGCTCTGCCTTCAGCTCCGTACTCGGCACATTCGCGCGGACAAGTCCGGAGATTGTCTGGTAGGGACGTGACGTGTAGTAGTAATGTCCGAATTTTGAAGAGTAGCGGCTGTTACCCGTAATGCTGTAGTCGGCATACACGTTCAGCTTGTCCAGCCATGAGATGTTATTGAGTCCCTTCAGGTTCTTTGCCATCAACATCACACTGGCACCGGGATATACCGACCAGCGGGAGGCGTCCTTGCCTATGCTCGAAGCACCATCCACCGATGCTGTCACTCCCACTTTCACAAGGCTGTTCCACGTGTAGTCGGCATGTGCATACACATTGGCCCAGTTCCACTTGTTGTTATATCCCGAGAAGTACTTGCCCAATGCCTGTGCGTCGCCGAGTGTCTGGTAGAAGTCGTTGTTGGAGTTGCGTCCGAATCCGGCGTCATACTCGTAGTCGGTGGTAAGCACCTGCCATCCGGCGTTGAATCCCAACTTGTGCTTGGGACCGAGTTCCAGCTTGTAGTCGGCGTTCAGGTTATAGTACATGTTGAACGTGTGGTTTGTTCCCACGCGGATGATGTTGTCCGACTGTCCGTACTGGTCAAACTGGGGCACGATGTCCTCGTTGTTGATACCGGGGATAAACGCCTCCTCCTGGTTGTAGTTGTAGTACATTCCAAAGACACCGTTCACCGTGAGGTTCTTCAGCGGTTTGTATATGAACTGTATCTTGGTGTTCATGTCATACTGGCGGTTCTTGCCCATCATGTTGTTTACCAACGACAAGGGGTTGGACACCCAGAAGTCTGAATTGTCTATCGCGCCATAGCGGTAGCTGGCGTACTTCGAGATAAGGTTGCCGTAGATGTCGCTCTGATAGGGGCTGAGAAGCGGCGAGCGGCGGTAGGCGGCGAGCATCGGGTTGGTCTCCATAAGGATGCCCTGCTCCTGATACTGTCCCTTGAGGTATGCCGTGTTGATATTGGCACGGATTTCAAACTGCTTGCTCACCAATACCGAGGCATTGATCTGAGCCTGGTAGCGGTCGCTCGACGTGTTGACCATCGTACCGTCATCCTTCATGTATCCCAAGGATATGTTGTACTTGGCGATGTTGTCACCACCCTCCACGCGGAAGAGATAGTCCATCGAAACGGAGTTGCGGTAGATCTCATCCTGATAGTCAGTATTATACTGATAGAGATAGCCCATATTGGCGTTGGGGTCTCTCAGGAAATTGAAGTCGTTGAAGAAAGCCTCCATGTTGGGATAGTAGGTCAAGCCCATGTCGCTGATATAGTTCTTATAGTCAGAGACACCCATAAGCGGTATCTTGTTGCCCTGCCAGTTGGTGCCGGCAATGGCTGAGAAAGATATGCGCGTGTTCATGTTGGTGGTGCTTGCCTGGTCGGTCTCAATCATGATGACTCCGGCTGAACCCATCGAACCGTATGCAGCAGCCTCTGCTCCCTTGAGCACGGTGACATTGCGTATGTCGAGATTGTTGAGAGCCTGGAAATACGACCTTGAGTAACCGCCGATAATCTGGCTGAGGTTGCCGTCAGGCATATAGGGCACGCCGTTGATGACGATGAGCGGGGAGTTGTCTGCCACGAAGGAGCGCACTCCACGCAACTGCATCATGCTGCCCTCGCCTGTCATGCCGCTCTTGCCCGTAACCTGGAGTCCGGTAAACTCGCCCTGCATGGCACGGTCGAGAGACAATGAGCCTTGGGCGAAGTCCTTGCGGTTGAGGTTCTGGAGACTACCGCGTGCCGTTATTCCCTCTGTTGTCGCAAAAGGGGTGACAACCGTTTCGTTATATCTCGTTCTTGCCTCCTCAATCATGAGGATTTCTACGGGTTTCACCTGCTTACCGTCAACGAGCATCTGATGCTGGTAATATCCGTCGCGCCATACGGTGACTGTGGCATCGTTGCCAATGCCGTTGAGGGTGAAAGAACCATCCTTGTCTGTGCGCACTGACTCACATCCCGGACAGCTTATCACTGCCTCTGCCACAGGTTGTCCAGATGAAGTGACAACACGCCCTTTAAGCGAGCGCTGCTGTGCAAAAACAAATGCCGTGTGAAAGCCAAACAGTCCAATGCACACGAGCCATTTTATGTTTATCTTATTGTTCATAATGCTTACCATTATTAGTCAACACAAATTAATAGTTGTTCTTTGTCGGACGAAGACACCAGTGATTGAGCTTCACGTTGGTCTTTCCCGCCCAATTGTTGCAAGTGATTCGTAATAGAACACTCACTGCGCTGCCGTCACCCTTTACATCGGGGATGGTCAGCTCTTCAATCATCAGACCGCCGTCGGTGTCGTAGTTGTCGGCCTTGCTGTTACCGCTCATCTCACGCACGTATGCCGCGTCATAGCCCTCGGGATGACGGTCGGGCAATGTGGTGCCACGGTCATAGTGATAGGCTGTACTTGAACCCCAGGTGATGACGGGCGATTCTCCCACCTGCACTCCATCTATCAGGACAGTTACCACCACGTCGAGGTTCTGCGACTGCACCGAACCCATGGCGAGACGGTAGGAGCCTGGCGGTATGAGCCACGGTGTCACGCTTCCGTCGGCATTGAGCTTGATTGGGGTGAAGTCCAACTGGAATCCCTCGGTGTCGTCCACAGTAGAGGGCTTGTCATACCTCAGCACCCTGTTCTGATGCAAGGGCCATACTCCCTGCCATGGAGTCCATGCGGCAACCTCCGTGTCGCATGACTTGAAGTTGAGGTTGATACCCTTGAAATACTTTTCCTTCTCCTCGGCGGTGCAGTTCTCATAATAGTAGAACTCATCCTTCAGTCTGTACATCAGTACATTGTTGGGCATATGGAGCTTGTTCACCTTATATACCACACCGTTTGACAGTTTTATCGGGTTGGCCACGTCAACGTCATGTGCGCTCGGTCTCCACTGTGTACTGAATATACTGGTGAGGTCCTCGGTGGCGGTTGCACCCAGTTCGGCTGCCGAATACTCCTTGTCGAAGAAGGAGGTCTTCAGGACCCACTTGCGCATGATGCTGTCGCTGCGCTCCATCTGCCATCTGTCAAGCCTGTTGTGGGCATCCTTCAGCGCATCCTCAATGACATCATTCGAGAAGATGAGCATAGTGGCGGTGAGTGACTCGGAGTTCATGTCGAAACCGACTCCCTCGAAGAAGGTATTGCGATAGATGAACACTGAGTCATAAACGGTATTACCCTGCTCGTTGATACCGATAGCCTTGCTGTTCTCACGGTCAAACTCACGGGTGCCCGCCTCAAGCACCATCTGCTTGAACAGCGAATAGTCGTCACCCAACTCGTTGATATAGTCATACAGGGATGTGGGAGTCTTTATCATCTCCGAGATTACATAGATGTAGCCTGACGAGGTCTTGATAACCTCCTTGACAGCACCGTTGTTGAAATTCACATGGTCGATGATATTACCCTCCATGCCAAGGGCGTCGATGGATACATTCACATACTTGCCGTGCCACATCATCAGGCGGGTGCCGTCGGTGAGATTGGCAGGAGAGATGGACACATCGCTCACATGCGAACGGGTGACGAAGCTCACCTTGTCATCAGGCATGACAAAATTGTCGTTGGTCACCACAAGCAGGGTGCTCAACTGCTTCTTAGAATTAATCTCTTCAAAGATACCCTCCTGTGCCAACAGCGACGTCATAGACGAGAGGTCTTTACGGCTGCGAAGGTATTCCTCGGAACTCTCACTCACAATCTTCAACTCTTCGTTGGTAATATTGGTGTGAGAAGAGCCATAATGGCTGTCATCCTTCAGTTCAGAGCAGGATGTCAGTGCCAATGCCATGCCAAAGGACAGAGAGAGCAACAACCCTTTCTTTCCCATTGACAGCTTATTTATATTTCTTATCGTAATCATAACTCAATATTTCTTTATGGTCATAATCAATTCTCAATAGGGATAAATCGGATGCAGTCAAACTGTAGGCTGAAATTGCTGTTGGTGCTGGCTGCGGGATCCAGGATAATGAAGCTCATGCGATGTGAAGCTGTCTCCGGGAACTCGATTTCTTCATAGAGTGTGGTGGTATATACACCGGGGAGTGCCTTTGTCACCTTGGTGTAAGGTGCGGTGAACAGGTTGTACTCCTCCTTGTCGTCGAAGGTCATCTTGAGCAGTCCGCCGTTGCCGTCGCTCTGCTGGCGCATGAAGTTATGGCCTGTCAGATAGATAAGACTAAGCTCCACGCGGTATTTTCCCTTGACGATGGTCGGTGTCTGCATAGCCACCTGACCCATATATCCGAGGTTGAACACCAGTCGGTCGTAGTTGTTGGCATCCTTCATGTTGTTGCGGCAGGTGACATAGTCGATGTCGCTGTAACTGCGGTTGTTGCTTCCCGACTCGCCCACAACATATTCAAAGCAGGTGGCAGTTGCCACGCGTGTGCGCTGTTCTGTGGATGTAGGCTCCTCCGGCTGATAATAAAGAGGGTCAACAATGTTCTTGATCTCCGTATAGTCGGCAAGATCCCAAAGCACCTCTGTCTGCTCAGGCTCCCACACTGGCATCCATCCGTCCAACTCATGCACATATCCGTTGGTGGAGAGCACGTTTGACTTCTCAGGCAAGAATCTCACTGCATCCGAAGAGACGTTGATGACATATCGGTCTGCCTCGTTGGTTGTGAGACTGTCATAGGTGACGGTGAACACCTGGTTTTGTGCCGACGAGCTCCATATACGGGTGGCATTCGATCCATTCATGGCACCGAGCTGCTCCGTTGTATATTGATTCTGCAGGATATGATAGCCCACATACTGCCTGAGCAGGGAGTCCTTGCTGAGTGACTCCTGGCTTACCGACGCCAACTTGTCCTGCAGGTCGGCAAGTGAGTTGATGCCTGCCTTGGCAAATGTTGCGTCGGTGACATTGAGCATAGTATAATAATAATAGGTGATGACACGGTCGTTTGTCTCGTTATACGTGGTGTCAACCATTGTGTTCAGTTTCTTTGCCCAGCCTGTGGCGTCGAGGGCTTCAAGCATAATCTTGCTCGAACCGGCTTCAACAATACGGTCATACACTGTCTCCACAAGTGGAGTCATAGCCTTGGAAAGTACATACACCTTGCCGTTGTAGGCAGAGAGTCCCATCTCTACCACTCTACCCTCCTCGTTGAGCAGCACCTGTCCGGGATTCAGCGAGTCGATGCGGATATTGATGGTGTTGCCCTTGAGGTTGGTCACAGTCTTCTTCTGGATGAAGGCGTCAGGCAGGATTGAGTCCTTCACTGTGTGATAGAGCACATACTGGCGGGCATAGTCCTTGGTCAGCTGGTAGAGACTGTCAACGCCCCTGCGCTTGTAGAACTCTCGCATGGCCTCGTTGTTGGGAACAAACGCCGTGAAGCTCGTGCCACTGGACGACTGGTTCAGGGCGTTGTACATATCAGCGTATCTCAATGTCTTGACATATTCCGCAAAGTCCTCCTGTTCGGAGAGGAATGTGGATATGGGTGATTTCAGGTCACTGATATATGAATCACCCTTAAACGGGTCGCTGTTCCAGTTTATCACATCCTTGTCACACGATGACAACAGGCAGATAATGCTGATAAATAGAAGTATTCTTGACTTAATCATAACTGTTTTCTCTTTAATTAGGAATTGTCAATTATTTCTGAGATGAATAATATGGATTCTGCTCCAGGAGCTTGTTGTGCTCCATGTCAGCCTGAGGCACGGGCAGATACCATGAGTTCTCGTCCTGCAACACCGACAGCAACCACTTCTGGTTGGTGGTCTGGTTGCCTTCCACTACCTTGCTGATAAACTGGGTCTTGTACTTGCCGTTGCCAATACGTCCGAACCATAGCAGGTCATACCATCTCTTGGCTTCCGCCATGAACTCCATCTCTTTCTGGTCCATTATCTCCTCAAGAAGGGTCAGCTCATCAAGTTGTGCCACCTGGGTCTGTGCATCGCCAGCGGAGGTGTCGATACTCTGGAAGTTCTCAAGTCCTGCACGGTTGCGGATGCGGTTGATGAGACTTACTGCCTCCAACCATGATGACTGTCCTTTCATAGTGAGTGCCTGGGCCTTGATGAGCATGATTTCAGCCATGCGGTAGATGATGAAGTTGGCATCGTTATACACCCTGGCTCCACCCGTGATGTCAGCCACGTCAGTACCATAGTATTTCCAGATATAATACTGGCTGCTGATGCCCCATCCGTCAGATAATCCGTTGTCGGGCACGTAGGTGGCGAGCAACATGCGTCCCATGCGTCCGCTCTCGGTCCATCCGAGGTCTTTGAGCGTCTGGGTCTCTGCCTTCATCTTCTCAGTGGCAACAGTGGTTGGCCTGAGCGTTGTACTGTTGGAGAGTGTGAAGAAAGACGAGAAATTGTTGTTCTGCTGGAAACTGCTGTAATCCCAGTTAAGCTCGAATATCGACTCGTTGCTGTTGCCGGGATAGAAGATGGTGTACCAGTCGTTGGTGTTCGACATGAACACTGGGCGGAAGGTGTCGTTGGCATTAATCAGCTTGTCGCAGTATTCAATACACTGGTCGTAGTCCTCGCTCCAGAGGCATGCGTCTGCCATGAGGGCATAGAGTGCCCACTTGGTCACGCGGCCCTTGGTCTGCCAGTCGGTCTCATAGTTGCCCTTGGCGGCTCCCGTCTCCAATGCAATCTTGACATCCTCCTTCACCCTTGCCACGAGTTCAGCCTCCGATGATTTGGCAATGTCAAACGACGCGTTGTCATTGACGTATGCCTGCAGCACCAAAGGTGCCTCGCGGTAGTTCTTGGCGAGCATGAGGAAACAGTATGCCCTGAGGAAATAAGCCTCTGCCAAATGGGAGTTGCGTATGGCATCATAGTATGTGTCGTCCTCGACACCCGGTGCATACATAATCACCGAGTTTGCCATACCGATAATCTTATATAATGTTGACCAGTCGCAAAGCGAATGTGAGGGTGTCATGTTGAAGTCCTGCAGCTTGGCGTCGCTGTTGTTGATGGCATACAGCGCGCCTCCCCTGAGTTCACCCCACTTGATAAATGTTGGCACACACTGCCTCATGTAATAATATCCCGAAGAGATGACTGCCTCAACATCTTCCTTGGATTGCCAATAGTCATCCGTCACCTGCTCGTTGTTTGGCAGGATGTCCAACCAGTCATTGCATGACGACAGAGTGAAATTCAGACATAAGGCCACCAGCACTGCAAGGCAGACCTTAGAGAAATTCTTTTTCTGTATATAATATATATATGTGTTCATAACTAAAGCTTTTTACTAAGTTAGAAGTCGAGGTTTAAACCGAATGAGAAACGGCGTGTCACCGGAGTGGTCGAGTTGTCCTTTACCAATGTGGTGGCTGACGGCATGGTGACCTCTGGGTCCTGACCCTTGTATTTTGTCCATGTGAAAAGGTCATAGCCTGTGGCGAAGATATTGAGCTTGTTGACGCCCAACTTCTTGAGCCATTTCTTCGGCACGTTGTAGCTTATCGACAGGGTCTTCAGACGCAGGAAGGAAGCGTCCTCCACGAATCTGTCACTACCCAAATAGTTGTAACCCATGCCATAGAGTGCGCGGGGGATATCAGTGTCGTCACCCTCTGCCCTCCAACGATGGAGCACTGCGGTTGACTGGTTGCCCTTGCCGCGCATGTTCTCCAATGAGATACGTGCACCGTTGATAACCTTCTGACCATAACGTCCGTAGAAGAAAGTGGTGAGAGTGAACTGCTTGTATCTCACCTGGAAACCGCCACCACCGAAGAACTTCGGGTTGGCATTGCCAAGATACACGATGTCGCTCTCGTTGATTACACCGTCGTGGTTGATGTCCTCATACTTGGCGTCGCCGGGATATACAAGCTCCGTACCGTTCTTCATGGTGATTGGCTCACCCTTCCAGTTGTTCATGACGTTGCCTTCGGCATCGCGGGCGTAGGTCTCGTTGGTGTTCTGATATACACCGAGATAGCGGTAGCCATAGAACGAACCCACCGGAGCATTCTCCACAATACGCAGGGCATAGTTGCCGTTGCCGAAGGTGTAGTTGTCCATCACCCATGTCGAGGGCAGTTCCTTGACCTTGTTGACGTTGCGGCTCACGTTGGCGTTCACCGACACTGTCCAGTCCTTGTTGCGGAACACCTCGTAGTCGAAGCGAATCTCCATACCCTTGTTGGTCATGCTTCCCGAGTTGATATACTTGATGGTATTGTAACCCGTGGATGACGGCAATTTGGTGTTGGCAAGCAGAAGGTCTGAAGTCAGCTTGTCGTAGTAGTCGAACGTGATGTTGAGCTTGTTGAAAAGACGGAGGTCGAAACCGAAGTCTATTTCCTTGGTGGTCTCCCACTTGAGGTTGTCAAGCTGCATACGCACGGGATATACTGCCGGCATGTTCATATACTGTCCGAGACTCTGGTAGGCGCCAAGATAGATGCTCGCTCCCGAGGGAGAAGTACCCGACCATCCGATACCGAAGCGGAACTTGGCAGTAGTAAGCCATTTCTTGATCTTCTCACTGAGGAAGTGCTCCTGCTCAAGGTTCCATGCCAAACCAAATGCGGGGAATGTTCCCCATCGGTTGGTCTTACCCATGGTGGAGTTACCCTCACGGTTGACTGTCGCGCGGAGCACGTATCTGTTGTCATACGAATACACAGCCTGGGCTATCATCATTATCGAACGGCGCTGGGAGTTACCGCTACCCGATGATGCCACTATGGAACCCACAACTGGGTCGGACAGATTTGCCGATGCATTGCCATAGGTGGAGCTGGTGTAGGAGAAACTCTGGCTGTCGTTGGTGCGCAGAAGCGCAGTGGCGATGAGCTTGTGTTTCTCGGCGAATGTATTGTTGTAAATCAGCTTGTTCTCCGTCTGCAGTGAGAATGCGTCCGAAGAGGCGTCGGTACTGCGGTTGGCGTTGCTGTTGGTCCACAACACTCCTGTTGCCTCCTGCGGCAGGAACTTCTTGTTCTTGGTGGTGCGCATGTTCATCGACACCCATCCCTGATACTGCAGGTGGAAGGGGAAGTCATACTCGAGCGTGATGGTCATCTTCTGGTCACGCTGGGTGGTCTTGTTGTAACCCTCGTTCACCATTGCCACGGGGTTGTAGTTGCTGCTGTACGAACCCTGGAAGTCCTCCTGGGGAGTGAAATACACGCCTGTTGACTGTTTCGTCACAGGGTCAATCCAGTAGGGACTGAGGTTAGGCATCTTGCTTTGAGCCATTGAGCGTGCATTGCTCAAAACGTTGGCGTCCTTGTTGGTGTTGGAGAATGAGAAGTCGGTGCGCACACGCAGGCGGTCGCTGAAGTTATAGGTAATCTTCATGCCGGCTGACAGACGCTGCACGCCTGTGCCCACTGTTGTTCCCTGCTCGTCGTAATATCCGAGGTTGAGCTTATACACGGCCTTCTCGCCACCACCCGTCATCGACAGGTTGTTGTCGGTTACGATGGCATTCTGCTTTACGGCATCCAACCAGTTGGTATCCACATTATACTCATCATAATATTTATATGTGGGATCGTAGTTGATTTCGGGATTATTGAACAGCATGTTCATTTCCGAACTGGCATTGCTGATACCCTTGGCATTGGCTGCATTCCAGATGGCATCCTGCATCATCGACACATACTGCGCACCGTTGAGCAGGGGGATTGACTTGGGCTCGCTCTTGAAAGTGTATTTTGAGGAGAACGAGAACTTGGTCTTACCCATAGAGCCTCGCTTGGTGGTGATGAGAAGCACACCATTGGCACCCTTCGTACCATAAATGGCTGTGGCAGAGGCATCCTTGAGAACCTCAATGCTCTCGATGTTGGCGGGAGCAATGTTGAGCAATGCACCGAAATCCTCCTCGTTGGCAGTGGCAAAGTTGAAGTCGTCACTGATGTCAATATCCTGTGGCACACCGTCGATGATGATGAGCGGCTCATTGGATGCGCTCAGTGAGCTTGTACCACGAATGCGGATGCTGCTTCGTGCTCCCGGGTCACCGCCGAGGTTGATGTCCAAACCGGCTATCTGTCCCTGGAGAGCCTCCTCCACTGATGTCACCGGGGCTGTCTCCACTATCTGTGAGAGGTCGAGCCTTTGGGTGGCTGAGGTCTGCTCCAAACGTGAGATACCCATCTGATCGCGTCCGCCACGCTGTCCCGTGACGGTCACTTCCTGGATGCTGGTATTGCTCTCAAGCTTGAAGTCTATCTTTGTCTGTCCCGTATAATTCACCGTCTGGGTCTTCATACCTATATATGAAACCTTTATACGGAGTTTCTTGGCGTCGGCGGGAACAGCCAAGTTGTACTTACCGTTAATGTCGGTGACGGTACCCTTCACATGTCGGTTCTGACTGTTCACCAGCACAACGTTGGCTCCCATGATGGGTTCCAGGTTGTCGCCGAACATCTCCATCACCGTACCCGTGATTACGTTATTCTGCGCCACAGCGGTTGCTGTACACACAACAAGCAGTATGGCTGTAAGTATATGCTTTGTCTTGGTAATCATAATTCTATAGTAGTGGTTTCGTTATTATTCCATGATACCATTGATAAACTGCAGACAACCGTCGGCAAAGGCAAAGGGCAGACAGTGATACTTGTCGCTCAGTGACACTGGCGTGCCGTCCTCAAGTCCCACGCTCATGTTGCCGTTGTCCGTGATGTTCACATAATCTCCGCTCATAGCCATAAAGCGTCCCTTGCATTCACTTCCCGGATAAGGATAGCTTGTGAAGGTGTTCATAAGCGAGGATATGAAATAGTTGCGCAGATAGTTGGCCAATAATGTCTTATTGGTGGATGACACGGTGCCGGAGAGAGTGTAGTCGTCGGCTATCTTCAACGACCCGCATCCTGGTATCTTGCTGATATTCTGCTTTATAACCTCGTTAGTGGGTGCGAAGACCAAGAGGCGGTTGCCCTCGCTGACGAGTGAGGGAAGGTCTCCGTTTGCCACTAATCCTGCCTTCTGCAGCAACTGCGAGAAGAGGTAGTACTCAAAGGTCTTGTCGTTGCAGATTGCTAATCTGTGGGTCAGACCGTCGCCGCTTGCCGCCTTGAACAGGTCGTCGGAGTCGTAGGTATATGACTTGCCATTGCTCCATGCGCCGCCGTTCATCTTTACCTCGTTGAAACCTACGAACGGTGTTCCCGCATACTCGGGATTCAGCTGCTCGTTGAAGCGTGCGTTGGTGGTAATCTTTCCGTCGAGAACAAACCAGTAGTTAAACGGCTCGTTGGTCTCCACCACTTGTATACCTGTAGTTGACAGGCTGTTGATATTCGGAGCGGTGTGGATATTCACAATTCCGCGTGCTGTACCCTGCCCCATGTTGGCGAATGCTGCCAACTCGTCGCTATACATCTCGAGCACCTTGCCGCTCGACGTGGTGTTGAGCCTCATCTGAGGTTCGTTCTGGTTATATTGAAGATTGGTGGGGATAAGAGTTACAAATTCTGCCTTGTCTGAAGCCAACGACAAGACAAGCTCACTCTTGTCAAGTGTATAAAGGTAGCACTGGTAGGTGGTGTCGGCAAATGCCGGACCTATCACGCAGGAGAAGATGGCAGGTGCCTCCATGTCGTTCATACCATAAACCACACCGTTTTCACAAATCATACGGTCATCCACGTCTGCGGGGTTTATTTCGATATTTGTACCGTACTTGGTCTGCACCAACCCCTTAGTAATCTGCTCGGGGAAAACAATCCTGCTGCTGTTGGCAAACGACTGCATGATGAAATAGCGCATCACCAACGGGTCGAGCTCATCAATACTGCCATAACCTCCAGCTTCAGTCCAATAGTTGGTGAAGAACTTGGAGATAGCCTGGTTGGATGGCGCGAAGATGCTATATCCCTCGCTCTCAAGCACGTTCATAGCCTTGTAGTCGTTCACAGGCCACTCACATGCGATGTTAGGCAGTTCGCCGTGGGTCAGCATATATACTTTGTAACCCACATTATTGGATGTCTGGTTGTCAGCCTCGCTAAACTCGGCATATTTGTCATATATGCTTATGTAGTCGCTGTAGTTGCTGTTGTTCTTGAGTGTCTGGTAGATTGTTTCCAACGGACTCACAACCTGGTTGACACGATAAAGGTAGCCATTGTCGGTGACAGTGGCCTCTGTGTCAATAACCGAAGCATTTGAAACGTTGAACCCATTGGAGCCGCCAGTCCACTCGCTGTTGGGATAGAAGTACTCATAGTTATACTTGGCGTCCAATCCCTGGGTTTCGAAGAAACGGTGTGACATTACGGGCAGGAAGCGCTCATAGTGATACACCGTGACGGTTGTGTCGCGGGCATTGAGCTTGCCTCTCATCTGCTCCATGTCGTCTTGACTGTGGGTGCGGTGCTTATACCACATGCCCGCATTCTTGTTGCGGTCGTCCTCAGTGGCAGCGTCACCCTCGTTAGGCCGGAAGTTTACCATCTTACTCCAGTCATACGCATAATACATAAGGTGAAAACCGACGGTTTTCTTCAATTGCTTGGGATCGCGTTGCCACATGTCGTCCACGCTCTCATACCCGCTTTGGCTAAGGTATTTCTGCCATGCGTCGTTGTCAGCGGCAATGACAGTCATGACGGTCTTACCGTCCACGATGGGCTTGAAGCCGGTAAGTTCAATGGCTCGAAGGAAGGAAGAATATTTGCCCCCCCCCAGCCTCCATTACTTGCCAAGCATTACCCTTCAACCATGAGGGCGATGCGTAGTGATCGTCGTCTGCAATGTCCTGACAAGACACCAACAAAGACCCTGCTAACGCAAATCCATAAACAGCCTTTAATAACTTTCTCTGGATCATTTTTTGACTTGTCCTAAATTGTTTTATTATTATTGTTATTTAAATCTCACCTATATTCACAAGGTTTTAAGTAGCGGCTACAAAGTTAAGCATATTTTCCCTAATCCTAACACAATCAATCAAAACAAGACTTATATTTACTTAAAATTAACTTATTTCAATACACAAAATAATGAATTTATATTTTATTCACACAATATTAATAATATTATTCACTATTATTAATTAAAGGCTTTGTATCTCCGTCCGAAGCCTTTGTACGCAAGATATATTCATTGTTTAAGTTTCGCCAGTGTAAATTCTCTTTGTATAAAGGTTTTATTTTAACCACAGAGATTTAAATTGAGCGATGCGAATGCGCTTCTTCAGTCAGACAGCCACTTTATATAGTTCTTGTCTGACATGAATATTTGCCCCTGATTTGCGACAAGATAGTGTTGAGCACCGTCCGCAGCCATTCGACCATTATCCATGCTTCGACGTGCGCCACGACCCGCCACTGACGTATTGACTCGTCAACTCGTCACACTTTATGATTTAAACGGCTAATATACAGGCATATAGTTGAGATTACCACGTTTTAACTCGTCACCAACTCGTCACACACTCGACACACTCTCGACATACTAATATATGAAAACGTATAACGAAGATATTGTGTGATGACATTGTGACGAGTTGGTGACGAGTTGAATAGGCATTTTCAGCCATAACTCCTTGATACTATGACTGATTATACAAGAAGTGTGACGAGTTGACGAGTTTTGTATTTATCCCCTATTTTTCTCCTATGCAGCTCCAGTGTGACTCCAGTGCTGCTCCAGTGTGACTCCAGTGTGACCCCAGTAAAGGAGCGAAGGAAGAGCGAAGGGACAGCGAAGGAACAGCGAAGGAACAGCGAAGGAACAGCGAAGGGACAGCGAAGGAACAGCGAATGTCTTTGTTAACACAATGTTAAAATTCGATTTGTCCATGAATTTTCCTTGCAAAATATTTGGAGAAATGGAAATAAAATTGTACCTTTGCACCAGCTTTTTCGGAAAGCACTATTAGTTTAACATCAATTATTAATGTAAAAGTAAAAATTATGACAAATTGTTTTAGTGAAGAAAGTATGGCATACGTAGTGGATGCCTACCTAAATGAGAATTACGATTTCCGTCGCAATGTCCTTAGCGGCAAGACGGAGATGAAGTCGA
>CALZYS010000009.1 GCA_945830345.1 uncultured Prevotella sp. | reverse complement strand
TTACCCGTCAATATAAGCCAGGCCGCAACATCGGCATCACGGCAGTGGCTACGTTTTAAGGAGTAATAATGGGGAGTTATATTATGGAGTTATAATGGGGAGTTAAAAGGCCATTAGTTTTAGCGAATAGACATTTGGCCCCTCATAACTTCCCCTCATAACTTCCCCTCATAACTCCCCAAAAAAGAAACAATTTTTATTAATATAAATCAGGATGAAAATGAAAAAAGTAAAGTTTTTGACAATGGCAAGTATCATGACACTTGCCGCCTGCATGACATCATGCAGCAGTGACGACAACAACGATGTTAATCCCAACCCTGGCACCGACACAGAGAAATATGTATGGAGCGAGGACGGAGGATTGAAGGCATGCGACCACATCCTCTTCAGCGAGATTGACAACAGCGAGAATGCAAATGGTGCTCAGATTGGTAACGGCGATGCAGAATTTGTATTCACAGGCAAGCAGACACTAAAGAAAGGCACCTATATTCTCAAAGGATGGGTGTATATCGCCGATGGAGCCGAACTTACCATCGAACCGGGTACAGTCATCAAAGGCGACAAGCAGACCAAGGCTTCACTTATCTGCGAGCGTGGCGGTAAGCTCATCGCACAGGGTACTGAGTCAGAACCTATCGTATTCACCTCTGAGGAGGCAGCTGGTAGCCGCAAACCCGGTGACTGGGGAGGCATCATTCTCTGCGGTAAAGCTAAGAACAACCAGCAGGAGCAGCAGATTGAGGGTGGCCCGCGCACCAAGCACGGCGGCAACGACGATTCCGACAATTCTGGAGTTCTGAGCTACGTGCGCATCGAGTTTGCCGGCTATCCCTTCCAGAAGGACAAGGAGATTAACGGCCTCACACTTGGTTCTGTGGGTAATAGCACCAAGATCGACCACGTGCAGGTGTCTTACACCAACGACGACTCCTTCGAGTGGTTCGGTGGTAGCGTAAATTGCAAGTACCTCGTTGCCTACCATGGATGGGACGATGACTTCGACACCGACAATGGCTACTCAGGTGCTGTGCAGTACGGACTTGTTGTTCGCGATGCAAGAATTGCCGACACATCACAGAGCAACGGTTTCGAGAGCGACAACAATGCAGGTGGTTCTGACGTATCTCCCTACACAAACGCCACATTCTCAAACATAACAGTTATCGGTCCGAAGGCTCAGACTGGTGTGAATTTTGAGAACAATACCGACTTCATCAATGGCGGTTCTGTATTCCCCAACAATGGTTCTGCCCTCGGCAAGTTCCAGGCAGCATTCCAGATTCGTCGTGCCTCACGCCTCAACATCATCAACTCAGTGGCTGTTGGCTTCCCCATCGGCCTGATTATCGACGGCGAGAAGGGCGACACTCCTGCCCAGGCCAAGGCTGGCGCAATCCGCTTCCACAACAACGTATTGGCAGGTATGGACGTCATCGGTTCTGACGCCAACAAGGTATATGAGGATGTGCTCTACGACGCAGCTGGCAAAGCCGTCATCGACGAGACCCAGAAGTCTTACTCCAACACCTTCTTCTTCCAGGAGGCTCTGAAGAACCAGGCTTACGACGATGCTACAGCCCTCGCTCTCGTTGACGCTTCCAACGCCGGTTCTCCCTTCATGCCTGCAGCTTCAAGCCCACTGCTCAGCCTTGCCTCATTCGATGGCGAGAACATTGCATGGTTTGACAAGGTGGCATACGTAGGAGCATTCAACGACAAGGACAACTGGCTCAAGGGTTGGACCAACTTCGACCCTCAGAACACCAAGTATTAAACCGACCATATTTTAAGTACTAAATATCATTTGGATTAGGTTTTTCTCTTAAAATGTCAATCCCCTCCTGCACGTGATGTACAGAAGGGGATTTTTATATGCGTTGCACTATGTGCAAGTGCGAACTTACTTACAGCATGTGCAGGGCTTGAGCTGCTTGAAGAAGTCGTTACCCTTGTCGTCCACAAGGATAAAAGCGGGGAAGTCCTCAACGGTAATCTTCCAGATGGCCTCCATACCGAGTTCGGGATATTCTACGCACTCGATGCTCTTGATGGAGCTCTGCGAGAGAACAGCTGCCACACCGCCGATGGTGCCGAGATAGAATCCGCCGTGCTTCTTGCAAGCCTCGGTGACGCAGTCGCCACGGTTGCCCTTGGCTATAATCACGAGTGAAGCGCCGTTGGCCTGGAACTCATCCACATAGGGGTCCATACGGTTGGCTGTGGTGGGACCCATTGAACCGCAAGGATAGCCCTTGGGAGTCTTGGCAGGACCAGCATAGAGAATCGGGTGGTTCTTGAAGTAGTCGGGCATACCCTCACCGGCATCCAGGCGAGCCTTGAGTTTGGCGTGGGCGATGTCGCGTGCCACGATGATAGTGCCCTTGAGGTTGACACGTGTGCTGACGGGATACTTCGACAGTTCGGCGCGTACGGCGTCGATACCTTTGTCGAGGTCGATCTCGATACCTTTGGGACCCTCGCCCGGATTGCGCATCTCAGCAGGTATCAGCTCCGTGGGGTTGTCGTCCATCTTCTCAAGCCATATACCATCCTTGTTTATCTTTGCCTTGATGTTGCGGTCTGCTGAGCAGCTCACACCCATACCGATGGGGCAGCTGGCACCGTGGCGAGGCAGACGGATAACGCGGATGTCGTGGGCGAGATACTTGCCTCCGAACTGTGCGCCAAGACCAATCTTGTGAGCCTCCTTCAGGAGTTTATCCTCAAGGTCGATGTCGCGGAAGGCACGACCTGTCTCGTCGCCTGTGGTGGGAAGTGAGTCGTAATACTTGATTGAGGCGAGTTTCACGGTCAGCAAGTTCTTCTCGGCAGATGTACCGCCGATGACGAACGCAATGTGATAGGGAGGACAGGCGGCAGTGCCGAGGTGCTTCATCTCCTCAACGAGGAACGGCAGCAGTGTACCCTCGTTCTGGATAGTGGCCTTGGTCATGGGATAGAAATAGGTCTTGTTGGCCGAACCGCCACCCTTTGCCACCATCACGAAGCGATACTCGTCGCCCTCCACTGCCTCGATGTCAATCTGTGCAGGCAGGTTGCAGCGGGTGTTCACCTCGTCGTACATGTTGAGCGGAGCGTTCTGCGAATAGCGCAGGTTGTCCTGTGTGTAGGTGTTATACACACCGAGCGAGAGAGCCTCCTCGTCCTCGAAGTCGGTCCACACGCGCTGTCCCTTCTCGCCGTGGATGATGGCGGTGCCGGTGTCCTGGCAGAAGGGCAGGATGCCCTTGCAGGCTGTCTCGGCATTGCGCAGGAACTGCAGTGCCACATACTTGTCGTTCTCCGAAGCCTCGGGGTCGGTCAGGATTTTTGCCACCTGCTCGTTGTGCTCGCGGCGCAGCATGAACTCCACGTCGTGGAATGCCTGCTGGGCAAGCAGCGTCAGGGCTTCCTTAGAAACCTTGAGGATTGTCTTTCCTTCAAACTCACCTGTGCTTACGCCTTCCTTCGAGACGAGGCGATACTCGGTGTTGTCCTTGCCCAACTGGAACATTGGGGCATACTTGAATTCAGGAATGTTTGCCATAGTTGTTTTTTTAATTAAAAGATGATTTATATGTTTTGCTTATTTTCTTATTCCTTATTATATATATACCGCGCGATGGCGAATTGACCTTGCGTCCCTGGAGGTCGAAGTATTCGAGGTCTATCGGGTCGCCAAAGCTCGTGATGTCGCGTATGTCAGATGTGCCGCCCATAAAGTCGAAGGAGATGAGCCCTTCGGTATCGCGGCGGATGTTTGTGAGCGGTTTGCCCATGAAATATGCGTTGTTGACATTCTGATTGAACACCGAGGCTGCTGGCTGACTCTCATCTGTGAGGCAGTCGTTGAGAATTTCCTCCATGCCTTCGAGATTTTTGGCGGCGTAGGGATACTTTGATGTGGTGCTGTTGTTGCTGGCAGGGATGATGACAGCACGCTGATGGGTTGACACATTGTTCACCGTGTTATTAATCCATGCATTACTATTGTAGTCATAATGCGTTATGAGTAGTCCCTCGCCTGGGATATACGTGTCCCATCCTTCCTTGCGCCTATTCTCGATGAGATAGTATTCGTCGGCACTCTTGCTCTTGGCATCGTTGCGTATCTTGTATGCCTTGCCGCCGTTGGCGAGCGAGTTAAGGGCTACGATGGATGTAGGATCAGTGAGTTCCTCGTTGGTCGTCCATCCCATAAACTCCTTCTCGTAGGCGGTGTAATTGGCAGGGCACCATGAGTTGCCGTTATAGTTTCCCGTGTGCATCACGTCGTAAGTGCCGAAATTGTCCTTGCCGTGACTGATACCAGTGTTGTAGAAGTCGGGAAGACCGAGGCAGTGCCCGTATTCATGGGCAATGGTGCCGAAACCGTCGGTACTGCCCCTGAACTCGTCGTTGACGACACAGTAGGCATCGATGGTAATACCGTCCTGCACGTGGGGTTTCCTTGGCGAATATGAGGATATCATCCACATGTGGGGCCAGATGGTCTCGCTGCGGTCGGTGGCCTTGGAGTCGTTTTGCCCGTTGCCGGCGTATATCACAATCACCTGTTCCACCTCTCCGTCGCCGTCCCAGTCGTAGTCGCTGAAATTCACCTCTCCCTCAAGAGCCAGGCAGCCCTCGATGACGAGTGAGTCGGCATGCTGGTCTTCATCAATGCCATTTATTGTCACGTCCTTACCATAATACACCCTTTCTCTCATAGCGGTGAACGGACCGCGAACGTCGAACTCGACGTCGAAGATACCATTGCTCTGGTCGAGGAAATACTGGTGTAGTGAACCTATGGCATCCTCGTGGTCGATGTTGCCCGTGTTGAGCGCATTGTGCCAATAGGTCTGCGGGTCGGTATTGAGGAAGGGCTTGTCGGGATACTGCATGAGAATCACGAGTTGCTTCTTCTTGCCCGGTTGTGAGATAGTTGGCGTAGAAGGAATGCCAACGCGGGTTATGGCTGTAGTTTTCTGACGCAGGAAACACCTGCGGCACGGAAGTCGTGAACCGTCGTTGATGTCGGTGGCACCGGCAGTCAGTGTGGTGAGCATAAGCAGCAATGTCACTACGAGCGACTTGAACAGTCGGTGGGCATTTTCGCTTGTGCGCCGTGCCACCTCGTCGGCAGTAATGCGGTATGCCTCTGCCATGCGCTCAATCACATAAGGGATGAACGCACTCTCGTTGCGCTTGCCGCGCATGGGCACGGGAGCCATATATGGCGCGTCGGTCTCGCATACGAGGCGGTCGAGGGGTATTGATGGCAGCACCTCGGGCAGATGTGATGTCTTGAACGTGAGCACCCCGCCCACACCGATGAGGAATCCGTCGAAGGCGAGCAGTTCGGCAGCCTCCTTCTCATTGCCCGCAAAGCAATGGAAAATGCCTCCCGAGAGTTGGGTGCGGTATTTCTTCAATATCGCCACAAGTTCATTTTGAGCCTTGCGGCAATGGATGACAAGGGGCAGACGAGCGTCAATAGCCCATCTCACCTGCTCCTCGAAGCACTCTATCTGCTCGCGCTCGTATTCGCGACTCCAATAGAAGTCGAGCCCCACCTCACCGATGGCGATAAATTCCGACGGTGATGACTCCTGGATATGTCGCATCTCGGCTACTACCTCACGCCAATCCGAGCGCACATCCTCGGGATGGAGTCCGATCATGGCGTAGGCAAAGCCGGGATAGCCCTTCACCACAGAGCGCAGTTTTTCCAAGCCTTCCATGTTTATGGCAGGCACAAGGATGGCATCTGCCCCCGCCTCACGGGCACGTGCTACCATCTCATCGCGGTCGAGGTCGAATTCCTCACCGTCAATATGTGCGTGAGTGTCGATAAATTCCATCTCAGTGTCTCTGTGTTTATAATCAATTCTCGCGTTTCATCATTTGATTGGTGTAGGCGCGCAACTCAGCCTTGCGCTCCTCGGGCACAGCCACTTGGTCGAGCCATTTCTTGCCCTCGTCGAAGTAGTGTTCAATCTTTGCCTCGCAGAGTTGGCGAATACCAATCTCGTCGTATAGTCGGGTGACGGCAGCCACCTTCTCCTTGCGGTCGAATTTCTCACCGCTGCACCATTTCTGCAGTTCTTTCTTCTGCTCGGCGTTGGCACGGTTGAAGGCATTGATGAGCATGTATGTCTTCTTGTTGCACATGATGTCGCCGCCAATCTCCTTGCCAAACACCTTGGGGTCGCCATACACGTCAAGCAGGTCGTCCTGAAGCTGGAAGGCAAGCCCAATCTGTTCGCCAAACTTATACAGGGCCTCAGCATCTGAAACGGGCGCACCGGCAAGTATGGCTCCCATCTTTAGGGCGCAAGCAAGCAGCACACTCGTCTTGAGGCGAATCATCTCGATGTATTCGTCCTCGGTAACGTCGTTGCGGTTTTCGAAGTCCATGTCAAACTGCTGTCCCTCGCCGATTTCGAGGGCAGTCTCGGTGAATAGTTCGAGCACGGGTTTGAGCTTTGCCTGCTCCACCGTAGCCAATCTCTGATATGCCACCACGAGCATCGAGTCGCCTGAGAGGATGGCAGTGTTTGCGTCCCATTTCTTATGCACGGTGTCGTGTCCGCGGCGCTTGTCGGCGTTGTCCATGAGGTCGTCGTGGAGTAGGGTGTAGTTATGATATGTCTCCACGGCAACGGCAGGCATGAGAATCCTCTCGGGGTCATTCTTCCACAGGTTGTAGCCGAGCAACATAAGCACGGGGCGTATGCGCTTGCCGCCAAGCGATAGTACATACTGAATAGGTTCGTACAGCGATTTCGGTTCGCGGTTGTAGGGCAATTTGTCGATAAAGGCGTTCACCTTCTCGTACAGTTCATCTGATGTTTTCATATCTTAATTTTTTAATTATTTATTTTCATTATTGCGCCAACGAAACTTTAATATTTTAATTTTTTAATTTCAAGTTGTAGCAAGCTACAACTTGAACACCACCGGTATGCACACCATCGTGCGGCATGGTTTGTCGTTCTGCACGCCAGGAGTCCACTTCGGCATCAGTCTCATTACTCTCAGAGCCTCGCGGTCGAGCGAGGCATATTGTG
The DNA here is from genome assembly GCA_945830345.1 of uncultured Prevotella sp. Lineage (GTDB taxonomy): Bacteria > Bacteroidota > Bacteroidia > Bacteroidales > Bacteroidaceae > Prevotella. The sequence continues at coordinate 32,990 of CALZYS010000009.1, read as the reverse complement.
CACTCTTCACCACCTTGAGGTCGGACATCGTACCGTCCTTGTTCACTATAAACTGCACCACCACCTTGCCTTCCTTCTTATTGCGCTGGGCATCCTGGGGATAGCGCAGGTTCTTGGTGAGCCATTTCATCAGTTCTACGGCACCCCCGGGGAATTTCGGCAAGTCCTCCACTGTGTGGAAGTTGAATGGGTTGTCGCCGAGGTCGTTTTGTGCCGTGGCATATTCCGTCTCGGCGTCCTTGGTGGCTTCGGGGGCAGTGTCCTCACCCTTGGTGTCGCCGTCGGCATTGTTTAGTTCCTCGGGAGCGGGAGCCACCTCTTCGTCCACCACGTGTATCTTCTGCGGCGAGGCATCCTGCTTCTTCTTTGGCGCGAGGGCGATGCGCTCTTCCTGTTGGGTGACGGGCATCATTTCGATCTCGCGAGCCACGTCGTCGAGCAGTTCATCGTCGAGGTTGCTGTCGTCGCCGCCTCCGGTGTTATATTCGAGAGCCACCAATATCGTCGAGAGGATAAACACGAGGGCGATGAGCAGTCGCGTCAGCCTTCCTTCTTCAAGATCGACCCTTTTATTCTTCTTAATTTCCATTTTTAATACAATAAAACCACCTTTTTTACGTTATTTTTTATGAAAGGTGCGATTTCACGCTACAAAAATAGCTCAGATATTTTAAAAAATCGTATCTTTGCAGACAAATTCTCAAAAATAGATGAAAAAAATCGTAATTATGGCCTTTTTTGTCCTCTTTTCTTACGAAATTGGGGCGCAAGAGAGCGAAACTGTATATAATTTCCTCCGTTTGCCGGTGAGTGCTCATGCGGCAGCCTTGGGAGGTGAAAATATTACCATCGACGACGACGACCCGACGTTGGTGTTCCATAATCCTGCGTTGGCAAGCAATGTCTCCGACCGCTCGATCAACCTCAACTATATGACATATATGGAGGGGGTGAAGGTGGCGAGTGCATCGTTTGTCAAGGCCTATCGCCAGCGTGCCACATGGGCGGTGGAGGCGCAATATGTGGATTACGGAACGATGAAGCACACCACTGCCGACAACGAGGTGCTGGGCGAGGTGTCGGCTAAGGACATTGCCGTGGGCGGCACGTTCACCTATGCCCTGAGCAACAAGATTGCAGGTGGAGTGACGGCCAAGTTTGTGTCGTCGTCTCTCGCCGGATACAATTCTTTGGGAGTGGCTGTCGATCTCGGAGTCAATTATCTGAATCCCGACTTGGGACTGTCGGTGTCGGCGGTGGCGCGAAATCTTGGTGGACAGGTGAAGGCCTACGAGGATGATTTCGAGAAACTGCCGTTCGACCTCCAGTTGGGCGCGTCGAAGCGTCTGGGCGAATCGCCGCTGCGTTTTTCGGTCACGATGACAAGGTTGCACGATTGGGACGACAAGTTCATCAATCATTTCGTGTTCGGTGCTGAGGCTTTCCTCGCCGACAATATTTGGCTTGGCGGAGGCCTGAATCCTCGACGCTCCGACGAGATGAAGATTTCCGACGGAGAATCGGAGTCGAGCCACGGAGCTGGGTTCTCATTGGGCGGTGGGTTGCAGTTAGAGAGGTTTAAGTTGCAAGTGGCTTATGGTAAATACCATGTCTCGGCATCGTCATTGATTATTAACGTCACTTATTCAATCTAAGTTTTTTTGACAATATGGAAAAGAAAATTACAATAGCCATCGATGGTTTTTCTTCATGTGGCAAAAGCACTATGGCCAAGGACTTGGCTCGTGAATTAGGATATATATATGTTGACACGGGGGCGATGTACCGTTGTGTCACTCTTTTCGCCCTGCGCTCCGGGCTTTTTGACGGCGATGGCGAGGTGAATGTACCCGGTCTTGAGAGAGCTATGAACGAGGGGCTTGTGAATGTCAGTTTCGCATTGAATGCCTCTACCGGTCGCCCTGACGCCTGTCTCAACGGCGAGGTTGTCGAGAAGGAGATACGCTCTATGGAGGTGTCGGGGTGTGTGAGCAAGGTTGCCGCCCTACCTTTCGTGCGCAAGGCGATGGTAGAGCAGCAGCAGGCAATGGGCAAGAACAAGGGCATCGTGATGGACGGTCGCGACATCGGCACTACGGTGTTCCCTGATGCAGAGTTGAAAATATTTGTTACGGCATCCCCTAATGTGCGTGCACAGCGACGCTACGACGAACTCCAGGCAAAGGGCATGCCCGCCGACTTCGACGACATCCTCAAGAATGTGGAGGAACGCGACTATATTGACTCCCATCGTGAAGTCTCGCCCCTCCGCAAAGCCTCCGACGCCATAGAACTCGACAACAGCAACATGACCATTGCCGAGCAGAAGGCGTGGCTCATGGAGAAATACCGCGAGGCAATCATTATTGGCGTATAGGTCAAATTGGGCGTATAGGTCAAATTGCAGGATGAATTATTGATACTATGCTTCAATGGGTCAAATTGCAGGATGAAATAAATATGGTTATTTTTGGTCATTCCGTTTTTTATTATTACTTTTGCATTTGCTGGCTGAAGCATAGTGAAGCTCTGCTGGGGAGCAACTTCATGAGGAATAAGCCAACGACATACAGCTAATAGGCAGGAGTCACTATCAACGTGGCTCCTGTATTTAATATTAGCTATTGTCTCCATGCCAAGAAAAACCCACATATGAATCGCTTGCGATTCTTCTCCGAGATATCAATCTTTTGAAATCTCATCAATGGGATGGCGTACATCCGCCTCGGTCAGACCAGTACGATGGCAATAATATCTACCGATGCGCCAGAAGCCAACAACCTCTTAACCGTGTTTTTCTTCTCATTCGCACGTCCTTCCGCATTGCCTTCCACGCGTCCTTCCATATACACGCTTTTTTAGACCACAGATTAGCACAGATTATGAGCCTTCGGCTCGGATTGATGATTGATTATTGATTTGCGGGGGCGGTCGGTCTTACACGAGGTAAAACCCTACAGTGGCAGATACTCGGCTAATTTCACTTGAGAAAGTTAAGTTAAAGAATTAAAAGATTAAAGTTATGACACAAGAGAACAAGTTGAGGATGATTAAGTATTTGTGGAATCTGGCATCGGCTATCCTCGCAGCCGTGGGAACGGCTTTGGGCATAAGTTGCGCTGTGGCGTAGTGATGAGATGGAAAAAAATATTAATCACCGGCGAGGATTGACTTGATCTCCTCGTCGGTTTTTGTTAGTTTATCGCGACATGACTTTATTAACGTTTGGGCACGCTTGAGCTGTGTGGCGAGGGTGTCGATGTCGAGTTCGTCGTTCTCCATTCGTCTGACGATGGATTCCAGTTCCTTGATAGAGTCTTCGTATTTCATGATTATTGCTTTTGTTTGTCGTTATTATTTATGATTTCATTTACCACCGAGGTCAATGAACCTTCGGCAAGTCGGGTGGTGAGGATGTCGCCGGGATGGAGCTCGTCGGTGGAGCGCAGGGCGTGACCATTGAGCGTGGTGATGCTGTAGCCACGCTGCAGGAGTAGGGTTGGGTCGAGAGCCTTGGAGCGATGTTCGAGTAGGTCGAGGGCGTGACGACGACGGTCGATGAGCCTTGCGATAGACGGGGCAATGCGCATAGACAATGTCTTGAGGTCGGCATTGTGGCGGTCGAGGCGGCGACTGACGCTGTGTATCATCACCTGATTGAGTCGCTCAAGCTTGTTTTCCTGTTTGCTCTTCACAAGCGAGAAGAGCATAGGTATGCGCTCGGCAACGCGCAGGAATCGTGACTTCTCATTCTCCATGCGCCGTTGCACACAGGAGGTGATTCTCTCCGTGGCATTGTCGATGCGGTCAGCCACTCGGTTGAGATTGTCGATAAGGAAGGCTGCTGCTGCGGTGGGAGTCTTCACTCGCGTGTGCGACACCATGTCGAGGATACATTCGTCGCGGTCGTGACCGATGCCCGTGATTATGGGCAGAGGGAAGTTGGCCACGTTCTCGGCCAACTGCAGTGAGTCGAATCCCGCCATGTCGCTCGTTGCACCGCCACCTCTTATTATCACCACGCAGTCGTAATCCTCAATCTTGGCGTTAATTCTGTCGAGGGCGGCGATGATACTGACCTCCACGCCCTCGCCCTGCATGAGGGATTCGTAGAGGGTGGTGGAGAAACGGAATCTACGGGCGTTCTCCTCCAGTTGGCGGCAGAAGTCGCCATAACCTGCCGCCGTGCGTGATGATATGACGGCAATGCGCTGGGCGAATAGTGGCAGGGGCAGTTCGCGGTTGAGGTCGAACACGCCCTCAGCTTTCAGTTGGCGGATTATCTCCTGTCGGCGGCGGGCCATATCTCCAAGGGTGAAGCGGGGGTCGATGTCGTCGATTATCCACGAGAATCCGAAAGCCTCGTGGAAGTCGGGATGCACCAACACCAGCACCTTCATGCCCGTCGAGAGCGTCTGACCAGTGGTGCGCTCGAAATATGGCTTCACCGCGCCCCACACGTTGCGCCAGCACTTGGCCTGCGCCCTTGCCACGGGAGTGTTGTATCCTTCGGCCTTCTGGACGAGGTCGAGATAGCAATGTCCGCGGTTTTCGCCTATCTGCGCTATCTCTGCCTCCAACCAATATTGGTCGTAGAGATATTTCTCCAATGTGGTGCGCACTTTATGATTGAGCTCCATCAGTGAGTAGTGGTGTGGCGAATCGTGCATGGCGTCGTGTCTCATCGGGCACCTCCTTCCGTGGATGTCAACGTGATGCCCTTCCTGCCCATGAGCAGGGCTTGGGAGAAATCGGGAATGCCATAGCCGAAGATATTGTCGGGATGGGAATGATTGTCACCACTGAGGTGCACTAATTCGATAATCTGTTGCGGGGTTAATGTTGGAAGGGCTTGCCACAAACAAGCAACAAGTCCGCACACGAGGGGAGTGGAGAACGATGTACCCATATCCTCGATCACCGTGCCTCGTGACGACACTAATACCGTGGGACTTCCGAGGGCTACCACGTCGGGCTTGATGCGACCGTCGGCAGTGTTGCCCACGCCACTGAACGGGGCATTGTGATTTTCGGCAGTTACCGCCCCCACGGTCAGTATGTCGTGGGCATCGGCAGGGAAGGTGATTTTCTTCCAGGGACCCATGCCGTTGTTGCCGGCACTGTTGACGAGGATGATGCCCTTCTGCGCCAGCATCGAGGCAGTGTGAGAGATGAGTGCCGTGTGGCCGTCGAGATGCCACAGGGGATGGTCGCCGTAGTGATTGTCGTATTCATAATATCCCAACGAACTGTTGATGACATCCACCCCCACTGAGTCGGCAAATTCGGCAGCCATTGCCCAATAGTCCTCCTCGATGGGTTGCTCCGACTGTTGGTCCTCGCATCGCAAGAGCCAATAGGAAGCCTTAGGGGCAGTGCCGATATACACATTGGGAGCGTTGACCGCCATTGCCGAGAGCACCTTAGTGCCGTGGTCGGTCTCGTTATAGAAATTAAGTGAAGGCGGATAAACAAAGTCCTTCACGCCCTTGATATCCACATTTTTGAACACCTGCTTGCGGTCAACCTCAGCAAATCCGCCGTCGAGAACGGCTATCGTCATGCCCTCGCCACGGTAGCCCTGCTGGTGGAGCAGTATGCCGCCCAATGCCTCAATCTGTGCCTCTGCCTGTCCGTAGGCGGCATTATACACCGAATCCCACGAGTTGAATCCGTCGCGGTTCTTGCGTGAGCGTTTCATTCTCGCGTTGATACTGTCGGGCGATGTCCACACCCTCGTGGCGGCTTTCACGCACGGCAGACGTCTTATCCTATATATTATAGAGGTGTCGCAACAGTTGATAATCACCGTGTTGTTCCACTTGCTCGTGCCTATGACGCGCATGGCGTCTGAGGTAATCTGACGGATGTACTGATGACTGACGGGCAAGTCGGTGGAATCCAACTCTATGCCCAACCGCCGCCGCCGCTCGATGGCCTTGTTGGAGAGAAACTGGCGGGGCTTGTCGAGCGAAAAGCCGCAACCGCGCTTGTCGCGCAGTTGGATGCGGTAGCCATAGCACTTGCTGCCAGGGAATTTAATCCTCGGCGAAGAGCCTGTGGTGGAGGGTCGGGCTACAGCTGCCAGGCATATCAACAGAAGCAAAACCTTTAGTCGGTGTATCATCTTATTCGGGTAACTATCGAAAATTGGGTGCAAACTTACTGCAAATTTATGGAAAAACCAAATTTTTCGGCGGAAAAGTTGCTACTCTCGCCAAAACTTGCTAACTTTGCACGCTGATTTATTATAATAATATGGATAAAAACAAGGCAACACTCGAATTAGGAACAAAACCTGTGGGCAGATTGCTCTCCCAATATGCCTTGCCTGCCATCATTGCCATGACAGCTTCGTCGCTATATAATATGGTGGATAGCATCTTCATCGGACAAGGCGTGGGGGCATTGGCAATTTCGGGCTTGGCTGTCACCTTCCCGTTTATGAATCTCTCTGCCGCCTTCGGAGCCGGAGTGGGAGTGGGTTCATCGTCATATCTCTCGGTGAAGTTAGGGCAGAAGGATTATTCTACCGCACAACGCATTTTGGGCAACAACGTGACGCTCAACATCATCATCGGATTGATATTCTCGGTGGTGTCGCTCGTATTCCTCGACCCCATACTCTTTTTCTTCGGGGCGAGCGAACAGACACTGCCTTATGCCCGTGAATATATGGTGGTTATCCTGATTGGCAACATCATCACACACCTGTATTTCGGCATGAACGCAGTGCTCAGGGCGGCAAGCAAACCTAGGCAGGCGATGTACACGACGATATTCACCGTGGTGCTCAACTCATGTCTCGACCCTCTGTTCATCTACACCTTCGACTTGGGAATACGCGGAGCCGCCTATGCCACCATATTGTCACAAGCCGTGGCACTCGTATGGCAGGTGCGGCTATTTAGCGACAAGGGCGAACTGCTACACCTGCGAAAAGGGATATATAGGCTTGACAATAAAATTGTAAAGAACATTCTGGGGATTGGCATCTCACCCTTTGCCATGAACGCCACGGCTTGTCTTGTGGCAATATTCGTCAACCAGCGCCTGCTCGAATATGGCGGCGACCTGGCTGTGGGAGCCTATGGCATAGCCAACCGTGTGGCGTTCATCTTTGTCATGATCAACATGGGAGTGAACCAGGGTATGCAACCGATAGCTGGATATAATTACGGTGCACAGAAGTATGACCGTCTCTTGCGGGTGCTCACGCTCGCCATGATTGCCGGCACATGCGTGACAACAACAGGATTTATTGTGGCTGAATTCATGCCTGAGTTGTGCGTGGGATTGTTTACGAGCGATGCCGAGCTCAAGCAACTCTCGGTGCATGGCATTCGCATCATGATGGCTGCCATGCCAATCGTGGGCTATCAGATGGTGGTGACGAATTTCTTCCAGAGTATCGGTAAGGCGAAGATAAGCATATTCCTTTCACTCTCTCGCCAACTGCTCTTCCTCGTTCCGCTGTTGGCGGTGATGCCGCTGTTCTTCGGCATTTCGGGCGTGTGGGTGGCAATGCCTTTGTCCGACACTGTCTCGGCCATCTTCGCACTTGTGATGATGGTGAGATACATGAGGATTTTTAAGAAAGGAGTTAAGGAAGTTAAAGAAGTTAAGGACAATGGATAAGAAGATAATCATAACAGTGGGTCGCCAGATAGGCAGTGGAGGGCATGATGTGGCTCGATTGCTTGCCGACAGATTCGGTTGCCGGTTCTTTGACCGTGAATTGCTCAACCTCGCCGCCAAGGAAAGCGGGTTTTCGGAGAAATTCTTCGAGCAGAACGACGAGCACAAGGGATTCTTCAAATCGATATTCCAGATGCACGGCTCATTTGCCGAGGGGGCGTTCTATCGCAACGAGTTCTCGCAGGAAAACCTGTTCAAGCTGCAGAGCGACGCCATCATACATGCAGCTTCTGAGTCATCATGTGTGTTCGTGGGGCGTTGCGCCGACTATGTGCTGCGCGACATGCCTAACAAGATTGATGTGTTTATCACCGCAGATATAGAAGACCGCATCAACCGTGTGGCAGAGCGCAAGGGATTCACACATGAGCAAGCCGGAAAATTGATTGCCGAGGGCGAGAGAGAACGCTCGTCATACTACGATTACTATACAGGCAAGCGATGGGGACACTCTGAGGGCTACGACCTATGTGTCAACACCTCGCGTCTCGGAATTGAGGGAACTGCGGAGTTTATTGCGGGATTTATAAAAATTAAGAATTAAGAATGAAGAATGGCTGCGCGAACCGAACGCAGAGCCGAGCTTGCTCGAGATATGCTTAGGTGAAGCCAGCCATCGACGAAGTCTATGAAGAAAATAGGAATTATTAGCGACACCCATGCTTATTGGGACGACAAATACTTGAAATATTTCGAGCCTTGCGACGAGATATGGCATGCGGGAGACATTGGCAGCACTGAACTCGCCGACCGACTGGCGGCATTCCGCCCATTGAGGGCAGTGTGCGGCAACTGCGACGGGGGCGACCTCCGACTGATGTTTCCTGAGGTGCTGAGATTCAAGTGCGAGGATGTGGATGTGCTGATGAAGCATATCGGAGGATATCCGGGCAACTACGACCGCTCGATTGTGGGGCGCATCTATTCATCTCCTCCTAAACTGTTTATCTCGGGGCACTCGCATATACTCAAGGTGAAATATGACAAGACGCTCGGATTGCTGCACATCAATCCGGGTGCCGCCGGACAACAGGGGTGGCACAAGGAGCGCACTATAGTGAGACTCACCATCGAGGGCGACCGATTCACCGATTGCGAGGTCATAACACTCGGAGGTAGATAAAAAAACGTAAAATACATGGTATTTATTTTGTAGTCTATAAAATAATGTGTATCTTTGCACACAAATTTTGCACACAAATTTGGAAAAATGAATAAAAATAATCGAATATGAAGAATATCGTAATTACTGGCGGTGCAGGCTTCATTGGCTCGCATGTCGTACGCCTCTTCGTGAACAAGTATCCCGACTATCGCATCATCAACCTCGACAAGTTGACGTATGCCGGTAATCTTGCCAACCTCAAGGACATCGAGGACAAACCCAACTATAAGTTTGTCAAGATGGACATCTGCGACTTCGACGCGTTCTACAAGCTCATGCAGGACGAGCAGATTGACGGCATCATACACCTTGCCGCCGAAAGTCATGTTGACCGCTCAATCAAGGATCCATTCACCTTCGCACGCACCAACGTGATGGGAACTCTCTCTCTGCTTCAGGCTGCCAAGCTCTATTGGGAGTCTCTGCCCGAGAAATATGAGGGCAAGCGCTTCTATCATATCTCAACAGACGAGGTGTATGGAGCGTTGACGATGACTCATCCCGAGGGCATCGAACCGCCGTTCACCACCAAGGCATCGTCGTCGCAGCACCATGAGGCATATGGGGAGGACTTTTTCCTCGAGACCACCAAGTATAATCCCCATTCTCCGTATTCGGCATCCAAGGCTGGCAGCGACCACTTTGTGCGTGCATTCCACGACACATACGGAATGCCTACCATCGTCACCAACTGCTCTAACAACTACGGTCCGTATCAGTTTCCCGAGAAACTCATCCCGCTGTTCATCAACAATATACGCCACCGCAAACCGCTGCCGGTTTATGGCAAGGGCGAGAATGTGCGCGACTGGCTCTATGTGGTTGACCACGCACGCGCCATCGACCTCATCTTCCATGAGGGTAAGGTGGCTGAGACATACAACATCGGAGGATTCAACGAGTGGAAGAACATCGACATCATCAAGGTGGTGATCAACACCGTTGACCGCTTGCTCGGACGCAAGGAAGGCGAGGATATGGACCTCATCACCTACGTCACCGACCGACTCGGACATGACGCCCGCTATGCCATTGACTCCACAAAGTTGCAGAGAGAACTCGGATGGGAGCCGTCATTGCAGTTTGAGGAGGGCATCGAGAAGACCGTGAAGTGGTATCTCGAAAACCAGGAGTGGCTCGACAATGTGACAAGTGGCGACTATCAGAAGTATTACGATAATATGTATCAAGGCAGATGAAAAAGATATTGCTATTAGGGTCGGGCGAATTAGGCAAGGAGTTTGTTATTGCTGCCAAGAGGGCAGGGCAATATGTCATCGCCTGCGACAGATATGACAATGCCCCGGCTATGCAGGTGGCCGACGAGCGCGAGGTGTTCTCGATGCTCGACGGCGATGCACTCAATGCCGTGGTGAAGAAGCACCGCCCCGACATCATCGTGCCCGAGATTGAGGCTATCCGCGTGGAGAAGCTCTTCGAATATGAGAAGCAAGGCATACAGGTGGTGCCAAGTGCAAGAGCTGTGAACTTCACAATGAACCGCCGTGCCATACGCGACCTTGCATCGCGTGTGCTCGGACTTCGCACTGCCAAGTATTTCTATGCCAAGACATACGATGAATTCAAAAAGGCTGCCGACGAGATAGGATTCCCGTGCGTGGTCAAACCGTTGATGTCGTCGTCGGGGCATGGACAGAGCTATGTGCACAACGAGGGTGAATTGGAAGCTGCATTCCGCAATGCCATGGAGGGCAGTCGTGGTGACGTAAAAGAGGTCATCATAGAGGAATTCATCGACTTTGAGTCGGAGTTCACTCTCCTCACCGTCACTCAGAAAAACGGCGAGACTCTCTTTTGTCCGCCCATTGGTCATGTGCAGAAGAAGGGCGACTATCGCGAGAGTTGGCAGCCATATAAGATAAGCGATGAGGCTCTGCGCGAAGCTGAGAAGATGGCAGCAGCCGTCACCAAGGCTCTCACGGGAGCAGGTATATGGGGCGTGGAGTTCTTCCTCACCAAGCAGGGAGAGGTTATCTTCAGCGAGCTGTCGCCAAGACCTCACGACACTGGTATGGTGACACTTGGACACACCACCAACCTCAGCGAGTTTGAACTGCATTTCCGTGCTGTGATGGGATTGCCCATCGCCGGCATACATCTCGAGCATGCAGGAGCATCGGCAGTTGTCCTCTCGCCGGTGGAAAGCGACAAGCCCCTCGACTATAATCTCGAGGAAGCCTTGAAGCAAGACCGCACCCGCATCCGCATCTTCGGAAAGCCCGAGGCTCACTTAGGCCGACGCATGGGTGTTGTGCTTTGCTATGGCGAGGTTGCCGACGGCACCGATGCCCTCCGCGACAAGGCCAAGGCAGCCGCCAATACAATCCTTGGCACCGACCCGTATGAAACATTCTGACGTTCAACACTGCAGAGCCCCTTATCTACAAGGCTCTGCAGTTGTACTACGTGTTTTTCTCAGTCTTTGTGTTTTATAGATAAATGAACTGATGTATTTTAATTCCATTCCATTTCTATTTTTTCTACCTACAGTATTGTTAATATATTGGGGGGTAAAGAGTAACATAAGGCTGCAAAATGTGGTGTTATTAATATCCAGTTATCTTTTCTATTCATGGTTCAACTGGAAATTGACACTATTGATTTTTTCAATATCCTTCATTAGTTTTGCCGCGGGATTGATGATTGCACGAGGGAATAAGTGGGTTCATTATACTTCTATATCCTTAGTACTGTTAGTATTGGGAGTTTTTAAGTATTATAATTTTTTTATCAGTAATATTAATTCTATTTTTATGTCGTTTGGCTTTTCACTCGACATTCCTACTTTGTATATCATATTACCAATAGGTATCAGTTTTTACTCTTTTCAGGCTATTAGCTATATTATTGATGTAAAACGTAAGACGATTACTCCTACTGATGATTTGCTTTCGTTCCTTACATATATGAGTTTTTTCCCTCAATTGGTGGCAGGACCAATTGAAAGAGCAAGGGATTTTTTGCCGCAGATTTTTAGGCAACGAAAGTTAGATGTGAGTCTGTTTGCAGATGGTTGTAGGCAGGTGTTGTGGGGCTTCTTCAAGAAGTTAGTAGTAGCGGACAATTGTGCCATTGTTGTTAATGATATATGGAATAATTATTCATCATATAATGGTACGACTCTTTTAGTGGGATCTATTCTGTTCACATTTCAGATTTACAGTGATTTCTCAGGCTATTCGGATATAGCTATAGGTACGGCCAAGATGTTTGGTTTTCATTTATCTGCAAATTTTAGGTATCCGTATTTAGCAGAGAGTATTTCTGATTTTTGGCGCCGTTGGCACATTACACTATTGTCATGGTTTAGAGATTATGTTTATATACCGTTGGGAGGAAACAGATGTTCGCTTGCGAAAGTTATTCGTAACATCTTTGTCGTTTTTGGGTTAAGTGGCCTATGGCATGGTGCATCGTGGACATTTGTGATTTGGGGAATTTATCATGCAATATTGTATATTCCGTTAATAATAAAGAAAAAAGTTGGATTCAATTTAAGAGCTCCGCGAATTTTTAGTATTCTATTTGTATTTGTTTTGGTTGATTTGGGGTGGATCTTTTTCCGTGCTCCTACTATAAGTGATGCCTACGGATATTTATGTTCAATAGATAATTATGGTCCATTGCAATTAGGCAAGATATCTCTGCTATATTGCTTAATTCTTTATGTTATAGAGGCCTTTCATTGTGGTAAGGATTATCCTCTAAACTTAAGTAGAAGTGGACTGTTGGTCAAATATCCTGCCTTGAGATGGTGTATTTATTATGTGCTGACAATGAGCATAGTCTTTTTGCGTGGAGATGTTCAAACATTCATTTACTTTCAGTTCTAATTGCTATGAGGATTTTTTTGTTTAAACTCATGTTATTTCTGCTTTTAGTGTCGGTTAGTATTCTTGCCGTCGAATTTTTTGTCAGATATAAAGTTCCTAATGTGTATAGGTTCAAGAACGATTGGTTGAGCAAACATTCTTCCACTGTAGAACTATTGGTGTTAGGCAACTCACACTGTTATTACGGAATTTGTCCTGATTATTTTCCATGCAAATCATATAATGCAGCCATAGTATCCCAGACATTACAATATGATTATTTTATTTTGCAAAATTATAATTTCAGAAGTTTGAAAGATGTAATTATCAATGTTGATATATCAAATGTATTTGACCCTCCTTTATCTGAGGGGGAAGGATATCGTTGTACATATTATTCAATTTATATGAATTATCCTGCCAGCTTTTTTGATTTGAACAGTCAATTGGAAGTGATGTCCCCCGGTGCCTTACAACGCAAAATATCAAACTACCTTGAGAAAGGTAGTGAATGCCTGATGTGTAGTCCTTTGGGTTTTGGTGTTGACTATGTCCTTGAAAATCGTAGTGACTTAGCATTGTCCGACAAAAATGCAAATAATAGATTGGCAGGTTTAATAACTGCCAGTTGGAGAGAAAATTTTGACAAGAACGTTTTGTTACTTTTGAAAATATCAAATTACTGTAACAAAAGGAATATTCGATTGACAGTCTTGTCAACACCTTTGCATCAAAGACTGAGGAATCATGTTCCTTTTGTAATTAAAGAAGAAATCAGTAAAACATTGCAAGAACTTTCTCAAAAGGGATATTTTCGATATCTTGATTTTTCTGATGATTCATCTTTCAAAGATGATGCCTTTTTTGACTTGGATCACTTGAGTGATAAAGGAGCTTTTCAACTAACGGAAAAAATAGTTAGTGAAATGGATAATAATTATTAATTTTTTTCGTTATATATATTAATGAAAGATGATTTTGGAAAAATAATTCATTTGTGCAAAATTGTAGACCGAAGAGGAAATCTTACGGTAGCTGAACAAATGCATGATATACCTTTTGAAATCAAAAGGGTATATTGGACATACGATGTTCCTTCTGGAGAAAGCCGAGGGGGACATGCTCATAAGCGACTCTATCAGCTGGTTGTGGCTATGAGCGGAAGTTTTGTTGTCAATATCGACAATGGCAAGGAGAAAAAATCCATTTTGTTGAACCACCCATGGGAAGGACTTTTGATAACTCCTGGAGTGTGGCGTACCCTCGATGATTTTTCCTCTGGAGCCGTGTGTCTTGTTCTTGCTTCTGAATTATATGACGAGAGTGACTATATTTACGATTATGATGATTTCATTGATTTTGTGAGATGATGACAACGGAAAAATACTTGTTTGACAGACGTGATGAATGGAATGCTTTTGTTGCTTCTTCAAAAAACGGAACATTCTTGTTCAATCGTAGTTATATGGATTATCATAGCGACCGATTCGTTGACTATTCCCTTATGTTTTATGATTCCAAACATAGATTGGTTGCCATATTGCCTGCAAATATTAACGGCAATGTCATTTATTCGCATGGCGGTTTGACATATGGAGGTTTGATTTTTGGAGATAGTATGCGTACAACTATGGCTCTTGAAGTTATAAAAGCAATGAATGATACGTTCAAAAATGATGGGATTAAGAGTGTTGTATATAAACCAACTCCTTGGATTTATCATCATCAGGCTTCTGAGGAGGATTTATATGCTATCTATATTTTTTGTGATTATAAGATTGTATCACGTGAGATATCAACAGTCGTAAATTTGGCGCATCCATTGTCAATGACTGAGTTACGGCGCAGACATGCATCCAAAGCAAATAAAATTGGTGTTGAAGTTGGATGGAGTGATAGTTACCTGGATTTTTGGAAGATCTTGGATAATAACTTGATGTGTCGTTTTGGTGTTCATCCAGTTCATTCTCTTGAAGAAATATCTTTGTTGGCTTCGTTGTTTCCTGATAATATACGTCTTTGTATTGCTTCTTTTGATAGTGATATTGTAGCTGGAGTAGTGCTATTTATCAATTATAATACTGTTCATGTTCAATATATCTCGGCTTCGCCCGAAGGCAAGAGAGTCGGGGCGCTGGATGCAGTATTCTCTTATCTTATCAACCATTATTCGGGCAAAAAGGCATATTTCGACTTTGGGAAATCTACTGAGGATATGGGGTGTTATCTTAATGAAGGTCTTATCTTTCAAAAAGAGGGATTTGGAGGTCGTGGCGTTTGTTATGACACATACGAATGGGAACTGTGATGATGGACATAAAATATCTTGAACTGAAAAAGGTGACGGCTGTGTATGCCGATGAGATACATGAGGCCGTGAGCGATGTGATAAATGGCGGATGGTATCTGCAGGGTGCCTCAAACCGGCAGTTTGAGCAGCAGTATGCCAAGTATTGCCATGCCAAGTATTGCGTAGGTTGCGCCAACGGACTTGATGCACTCACACTCACTCTCCGTTCGTTTATTGAGTTGGGAGTGATGCATCAGGGCGACGAGGTGATAGTGCCGGCAAATACATATATCGCCACGATATTGGCTATCACCGAAAATGGGTTGAGGGCAGTGCTCGTAGAACCTCGCCTCGATACTTTTCAGATTGACGACTCGCTGATAGAGAGTGCTATAACGCCACGCACTCGTTGTGTCATGCTCGTCAATCTATATGGCAAGAATGCCTATAGCCCGAAAATAGGTGAGTTGTGTGAGAGATATAATTTGAAATTAGTTATCGACAACGCCCAAGGGCATGGTCTTATCAATAATCAATCATCATCCGTGGTTTGCCACAGTTTCTATCCCGGCAAGAATCTCGGTGCTCTTGGCGACGGAGGGGCGATAACCACTCATGATAAGACATTGGCGGAGACATTCCGCACAATAGCCAACTATGGTTCGTCGCGCAAATATGTATTCGATTATTGCGGTCGCAACAGTAGGCTTGATGAGATACAGGCAGCCGTGTTGTCGGTAAAGTTAAAGTATTTGGATGCCGACAACGACCGCCGCTGTGAGATTGCCTTGAGATATATAAAAGAGGTGAACAATCCTTTGTTGACAATGCCAACACTGGATTATTGGCAAGATAATGTGTATCATATCTTCCCCGTGCTATGCAAGCAGCGTGACGACCTGCAGAAATATCTTGCAGATAAAGGCATACAGACGGTAATCCATTATCCTATTCCTCCACACAAGCAACGATGCTATACCTCGTCGGATGCACTTGTCATTCCTGCTGCGGGTTTGCCAATAACTGAGCAAATCCATCGCGAGGAACTGAGTCTGCCTTGTAATCCTGTGCTTACTGACGAAGAGGTGGATTATATCATATCTACACTAAATGATTTTAGGAGTTAAAGGAGTTAACTCCTTTAACTCCTAAAAAATTACAGCAGCGCCTGAATCTTCTCCTCAATCTTGCTCTTGGATGCAGCACCCACAATCTTGTCGAGTATCTTTCCGTCCTTCATGAAGACGATGGTGGGGATGTTGCGAATACCGAACTCGGCAGCAATATCGTCAGCTTCCTCCACGTCGCACTTTCCTACGGTCACCTTACCCTCGTATTCGTTGGCGAGTTCCTCGATGATAGGAGCCACCATGCGGCAAGGACCGCACCATGTTGCCCAGAAGTCAATAACTAATGGCAGACTGCCATTCTTGTAATTTTCGTAATTCTCGTTTGTGATCTTTACTTCCATAATGTTGAATGTTTTTTATTATTAATATTAATTTATGTTATAATCTAAGAAATCATAATTCTCGATAAAGCTGATGAGATCTTGTCTCACGTCAATCTCGTGCGTCCTACTGCGCAAGAGCACATGGTTGCCACCTTTGCGGTCGTGCAACTGGAAGAAGAGCTTAGTTCTTCCGGGATGCAGACAGATGAGTTGGTTGAGCTCTTCCACCACCCTTGAGTCGAGATCGTCGGTGGTGATGGTGATGGTGAAGCGGTCGATTGAACGCTCCTTCACGGTTGGCAGGTATTCTATGTTCTGCACCTTGAGGTCGTAGAGGTTGCTGTCGCGATAACGTGGCACGCATTTCGCCGTGATATACACCGACGAACCCTCGATAAGCATTCCGTTCCATCTTCCCCAATCCTCGCCGAAGAAGGCCAGTTGTCCCGAACCTTCGTAGTCCTCGATGGTGACAAAACCGCATGGTTTGCCGCTCTTGGTGTATTTCTGCTGTGTGCCTGTTACGATACCGCCCACGATGATATCCTCGCGGTCGTTGAGCGAAGCAACGTCGTTGAGTTCAGCGCACTTGGTGTTGCACAGGTTATCGAGAACGATACGGTATTCGTCGAGCGGGTGAGCAGATATATATATTCCCACAAGGTCGCGCTCGCGGTTGAGTCGTTCGATGTCGCTCCATTGCTCGCCCTTGATGATGGGCGGAGTGGCTATCTCCACGGCGTTGTCACCTCCGAAGAGCGAGTTGCGTGCCTGGGCCATCTCGCTTTGGTAAAGCTGTCCGTAGCGCACGAGCGTCTCGATGAAGGTTTCGCCCTTAGTGTTCTTGGCGAAGAAGTCCTCGCGCTTCATGCTTCCGAAGCCGTCGAAAGCACCGCTTAGCACAAGCGACTCCACGCACTTGCGGTTGCATGCCGACAGGTTGACGCGCTGTATGAAGTCGAAGATGTTCTTGTATGTACCGTTTTTCTCCCTCTCGGCGATAATCACGTCAGCTGCGGCACCGCCCACACCCTTGATGGCTGAAATGCCGAAGCGTATCTCACCGTGGTGGTTGGCTGAGAATTTCTGCCAACTCTCATTGACATCAGGACCAAGTGTGGGTATGCCCATGGCACGGCACTCGTCCATCAACTTGGTGATTTCGGTGATGTTATCGAGGTTGCGGCTCATCACGGCTGCCATGTATTCGGCAGGGTAGTGTGCCTTGAGGTAAGCCGTCTGATAAGCCACCCACGAATAGCATGTGGCATGACTCTTGTTGAAGGCGTAGGAGGCGAATTTCTCCCAGTCGCCCCATATCTTCTCAAGCACAGCGGGGTCGTGACCGTTCTTCTTTCCACCCTCGATAAACTTGGGTTTCATGGCATCTACGATGGCCTTTTTCTTCTTACCCATCGCCTTTCGCAGTGCGTCGCTCTCTCCACGTGTGAAGTCGGCAAGCTGGCGCGACAGAAGCATCACCTGCTCCTGATAGACGGTGATTCCGTAGGTGTCCTTCAGATATTTCTCCATGCATGGGATGTCGTACTTTATCTCCTCGCGACCGTTCTTGCGGGCGATAAACGATGGGATATAATCCATAGGTCCCGGACGATAGAGGGCGTTCATGGCAATGATGTCCTCGAACACCGTCGGTTGCAGTTCACGCAGGTATTTCTGCATACCAGGCGACTCAAACTGGAAGGTGCCGATGGTGCGTCCCTCGGCATATAGGCGATAGGTGTCGGCATCGTCGATGGGTATGTTGTCGAGGTCGATCACCTTGCCCGTGGTGATACGTATGTTCTCCACAGCCTCCTTGAGGATTGACAGCGTCTTGAGCCCAAGGAAGTCCATCTTGATGAGTCCCGTGGATTCGATTACGTGTCCGTCGTATTGCGTGCAGTGGAGCTTGTGTCCGGGGTCGTTCTTGTCCTCAGCCACAGATACGGGCACCCAGTTGCTGATGGGGTCGCGACAGATGATGAATCCGCAGGCATGAATACCAGTACCCCTGACGGTGCCTTCGAGCATCTTGGCATATTGCATGGTGTTGCGCAACTTGGGGTCGGCACTTGCCTCGGCATCGCGCAGTTCGGGTATGCACTTGATGGCATTGCCGATGTTCATCTTGAGGCCGTCGGGCAGTTTGTCGGGAATGAGCTTGCACAGGTAGTTGGCCTTGTCGAGGGGCAGTTTTTCCACTCGTGCCACGTCCTTGATGGAGTTCTTTGTCGCCATCGTGCCATATGTAATAATGTGTGCGCAGTTTTCATGTCCGTATTTCTCCTCCACCCATTCGAGCACCCTGCCGCGTCCGTCGTCGTCGAAGTCGGTATCGATATCGGGCAGTGAGATACGGTCGGGATTGAGGAAACGCTCAAACAGAAGGTCGTATTTGATGGGGTCGATCTTGGTGATGCCAAGACAGTATGCCACCACCGAACCGGCAGCTGAACCACGCCCTGGCCCCACCATAACTCCCAATTCCTGCTGGGCTGAGTTGATGAAATCCTGCACGATGAGGAAGTAGCCGGGGAATCCCATGGTCTTCATGATGTGGAGCTCAAACTTTATTCGCTCGCTCACCTCGTCGGTGAGTGGAGTGGGGTAGAGACGTTCCGCTCCCTCGTAGGCGAGTTTTGCAAGGTAGTCGGCTTCAAACTTTATGCGGTATAGCTTGTCGATACCGCCCAATTTCTTTATTTTCTTCTCACCTTCCTCGCGCGGCAGCTGGTTTTCACCATTCTCGTCGCTTGTAAACTCGTCGAAGAGCTGTTCGGGCGTGAATTTTTCGCGCCACTGCTCCTCGGTGCCGAATTCCTCGGGGATGGGGAAGAAGGGCATGATGGGGGCATGCTCGATGTCGTAGGTCTCAACCTTGTCGAGTATTTCGAGAGTGTTGGATAGTGCATCGGGGATGTCCTGGAACACGTCGTTCATCTCCTCGCGGGTCTTAAACCACTCCTGCTTGGTGTAGAGCATACGGCTGGGGTCGTCGAGGTCCTTGCCTGTAGATAGACACAGCAGGTGGTCGTGAGCCTCGGCATTTTCCTGGTCAACAAAGTGGGCATCATTCGAGCAAATCAACTTGATGCCGAATTCCTTCGCCAGTTCAATGAGCACCTTGTTTGCCTTCTGCTGCAGGGGATAGGTCTCGCGGTTGGCACGCTGTGAGGGGTCCTTCACCTCGTGGCGCTGCAGTTCGAGATAATAGTCGTCGCCGAAGAGGTTGTGATACCACTGCACCGCCTCGCGTGCACCCTCTATATCATCGTTGATAATCTTCTTGGGCACCTCGCCGCCGATACATGCCGAGCATACGATAAGTCCCTCGTGATAGCGCTCAAGGTCGGCACGGTCGGTACGGGGACGACCGTAGAATCCGTCAATCCATGAGTTGGACACTATTTTGATGAGATTCTTGTAGCCCTTGTAGTTCTTGGCTAATACAATAAGGTGATAACCGCTGCGGTCGCCGTTCTCCTTCACCTTGTCCTCCTTGCGGTGGCGAGCCACATACATCTCGCAACCGAAGATGGGCTTGAATGGCTCAAGGCCTTCTTTTGCTCTCTTGCCGTTCACTCCGTTGCAGTAGTCGAAGAACTCCTTAATGCCAAACATGTCGCCATGATCGGTGATGGCCATACCCTTCATTCCGTTGCCAATAGCCTTGTCAACGAGTCGTGAAATACTCGATTGTCCGTCGAGTATCGAGTAGTATGTATGTACATGAAGATGTACGAAATCTTGCATATTTTTTATCGTTTTATTCGAAATCGAGTGTAAAGTTACGTCTTTTTTATGAGATAACCAAAAGAAATCGGCAAAAAGTTTGTTTATTCGCAAAAAAAACACTACCTTTGCAGAGATTTAAATCAATCCTTATAGATACCCATGGGAAGAAGAATAAAGAAACTGAAGAAAATCCGCATTCATCGCGAGGGCACCGATACACTGATTTACAGCGTTTTGGCAATAGGCTTAGTGGCTTATCTGCTATACCACTTTGTGGATAACAAGATACCATTCTGGACGTTTGCCGTAATTTTCGGTGCAGCATGGCTTGTTGTGTTGAATTTTTACCGTTGTCCGATACGTTATTTCGAGGACGACACCGAGCGTCTTGTTGTTGCTCCGGCCGATGGCAAAATAGTGGTGATAGAGGAAGTCATGGAGAACGAGTATTTCCATGAGAAACGCCTCATGATATCCATTTTCATGAGTTTGTTCAATGTGCATGCCAACTGGTTTCCAGTTGACGGCAAGGTGAAGAAGGTGGTGCACAAGGACGGCAACTATCATAAGGCATGGTTGCCCAAGGCAAGCGAGGAGAATGAGCATGCCGACGTGGTCATCACCACGCCCGAGGGTGAGGACATCCTATGCCGACAGATAGCCGGTGCCATGGCACGCCGCATTGTCACCTATGCCAAGGAGGGCGAGGATTGCTACATCGACGAGCACTTGGGATTCATCAAATTGGGTTCGCGCGTGGATGTATTCCTGCCGTTGGGCAGTGAGGTGTGCGTTAAGATGGGACAGGCAACGACAGGCGACCTTACTGTCCTTGCGAAGTTGCCGTCTTGATAAATTAAGAATGAAGAATTAAGAATGAAGAATGGCTGCGCAGACCGCACGCAGAGCCGAGCTTGTTCTTATATATATAATAAGGTGTAATGGCAAACTTAGTGACAAAACATATACCAAATGCGCTGACGTCGTGCAATCTCATGTCGGGATGCGTGGCAATAGTCTTCGCTCTCAATGCCAATTATAGTATGGCATTGACATTCATAGTTGTGGGAGCCGTGTTCGACTTCTTTGATGGTATGAGCGCACGCCTTCTCGGTGTGTCCTCGCCCATAGGCAAGGAGCTCGACTCGCTTGCCGATGTCGTAACTTTCGGCGTGGCTCCATCCACAATGATATATACCCTATTGTTCACCATCGACAAGACAGGGTGGAATGATATGTTGGCTTACTCAGTGCCATACGTGGCATTTGTGATGGCGGCATTCTCAGCCATACGACTTGCCAAGTTCAACCTCGACGAGCGACAGACAACATCGTTCATCGGTTTGCCCACTCCTGCCAATGCCCTTTTCTGGGGTGCGCTCATTGTGGGTAGTGAGGAATATTTGTATGTATCATCTGGTTCAATCTTCCTGCTGTTGGCAATGGTATTTTTCAGCAGTTGGCTTCTCGTGGCTGAGATTCCTATGTTTGCCTTGAAGTTCAAGCACTGGGGATGGCGTGATAACAAGATAAAATATATATTTATTGTTTCATGCTTGCCCATATTGCTGAGATTCGGCATTACTGGTATCTCTGTGATCATTGCGTGGTATATTTGCCTTTCTGTTTTTACCTCAAAGAAAAATGCTTAAGGGATTATTGTTTATCGTTCTGTTGGTGATTATCATCGGTGGCATCATTCTGCTGATTGCCGTGAATTTTGTTTTGTCGATAATCAGGCGCATACGTCGTGGTGGATACGACGATGATGACTATGATGCCGACGATAATGTACGCCGACATTCTAATCAGTATCATTTCCGCGGTACAACGACGTCATACTCTAATACTAACCGCAGAACGACGCAAAGCGATAACCATCAGTCATTCCGTAATCCCAATTCCACTGAGCCGGAGATTATCGTTGACCCCCGCGATGCCAACGTGGCAAATCGTCAGATTATCTCCGACGACGAAGGCGAATACGTTGACTTTGTCGAGGAAAAATAACTAACATTACTTTCGCAAGTTATTTTGAACCACAGAGAAAAAGAGATTAAGAGTCTTTCAGTTCTTTATAGAGTTTGAATGCCAAAGCATTTAGAGTCCTTAGAGGCTGCGCATACTATCAACCGCAAGGAAACTCTGTATTCTCAGTCGCTTGCGACCAACTCAATACTACATAATAACTCTTTTCCTCATTTTCTCTGTGGTTTTAAATATATATTTCACCTCCTTGAATTCATATTCAGAGAGTGTGCCGTCATTGCGGCGCAAGACGAGATGACCATTAGGAAGAATATCCTCGTAGGTAGCCTCAAATTCCCCATATTTGTCATAGTATCGATGCATGCCTGTGCGTCGATACATTATTTCTTGGTATTTATTAATTATTGGGTTGTAATCCTCATTTGTGATATATTTAAACCAGTAAGCCAACTCTTTTGCGATTTCGTCGAGAAGGAGGTTGCGGTCGAAGTCATGCTCCGCTATTTGAGCCATAGACACGGGGTTGGGGGCATCGCTGAGAAATGACAGTTGGTTGACGTTAATGCCCACGCCCGCAACAAACTCATTGACATAAGCATTCCTGAGAGTACATTCCGACAGGGTGCCGCTCAGTTTCTTGTCACCGTAATATATATCGTTTGGCCATTTAATGCGGCATTTGTCACTATCACAAAGTTGTCGTCGCAACACCAGGCACACAGCCACTGCCACCGTCTGTAGCAGCAGATATTGCTGTGAAGCTTTCACTCTCCACGGCAGGCACTTCACACTGAACAAAAGGTTTTTGCCTCTCTCGCTCTCCCAACGATTGTTGCCTTGTCCCTTGCCGGCAGTCTGATACTCGGTAGTGACAAAAAGGAAATCTACATCTGGCATGAGGGGGATATGGCGCAGCCAATTGTTGGTAGAGTCGGTCACATCGAGTTTTTTCACGTCATATTTGAAGACAGTTTGACTTATTTCCATTTATTTCTTTGGATAATTCAACAAAAAGTATTAACTTTGCCGCCATGGAACAACAAGATCAGACAAGAAAAGACGAAAACTACATGCGCAAGGCATTAGCCGAGGCGCAAGAGGCATTCAAGGCAGGCGAGATTCCCGTTGGCGCGGTTGTGGTGTGTCGCGACAGGATAATATCGCGTGCCCACAACCTCACCGAGACACTCTGCGACGTGACTGCCCATGCCGAGATGCAGGCCATAACAGCAGCCGCCAATACTCTTGGCGGCAAGTATCTGACCGAATGTACTCTTTACGTCACCGTTGAGCCCTGCGTGATGTGCGCCGGAGCCATAGGGTGGGCACAGATACCGCGCATAGTATATGGAGCGACCGACGACAAGCGTGGGTACCGCCGCTTTGCCCCCCAAGCCGTCCACCCCAAGGCCGTAGTCATAGGGGGAGTGCTCGAAGGTGAATGCTCCGAGTTGATGAAAGAATTCTTCAGAAACAGGCGCTAGTCGCGACTTCCGCCTCCCTCGAAGGTGTTGTATGAGTTGCCGAGGTCGGGATTGTCGCCCATATAGGTGTCCGACGTGATGGTCTGCTTGATGATGCGCTGGTTGTATTCCTTGCGGATAGGACCGTTGCGCAGTACGAAGTCGTTGAAGTTGACCGTAGGTATCACCAATCCGAAGGCACCGATGGCAGCGCGTTCGCCACGCGAGTTGAAGTTGCTGATGATGTATGCCGTGGAGAAGAATGTGTGATGATTGATTTCCACACGGTTGAACTTCTTGAAGTCGGCCAAGATGGTGTCCTTCTTTGCCGAGTCGGTGACATGGCTTACAGCGGCAATGCTGTTGCGCACTATATCGTCTGATTTGTCGCCTGGCACTCCGTGGCTTTTCTGTATGCACTGACATACACCGTCGAGCGTGCCGAACATCATCTGTTCGTCGGATGGCACAGTCAGTTTGGCTGACAAGAGTAGCAGCAGTATCACTGCCACAAGCATGACCACCTTGGCGAGGCAACTTTTCTTAATCTCTGTAGCGAGTGTCTCCTTGTGATACTCGCTCTTGTTGGATTGTATTCCGTTGTTCATATACTTTGGTTTTTTGTTATGTATTAATCGTGATTATGAATAAGATTCATGAACTCCTGTCGAGTTTTTGCCTGATTGAACGCACCGCTGAAGTCGCTTGTGGTGGTTATGGAGTTCTGCTTCTCCACTCCCCTCATCTGCATGCACATGTGCTTTGCCTCCACCACTACCATTACGCCCAATGGATGTAGTGTTTCCTCGATGCACTGCTTAATCTGTAATGTCATTCTCTCCTGCACCTGTAGCCTGTGTGAGAAGATGTCAACCACTCTGGCTATCTTGCTCAAGCCGGTGATATATCCGTTGGGGATATACGCCACGTGCACCTTGCCGTAGAAAGGCAGCATGTGATGCTCGCATAGCGAGAAGAAGTCGATGTCCTTCACGATGACCATCTGGCTGTAGTCTTCCTTGAAGAGTGCGTCGGTGAGCACCTTGTGCGCGTCCATGCCATATCCGCGTGTGAGCACCTGCATTGCCTTTGCCACGCGCATTGGAGTCTTTTCAAGTCCCTCGCGCTGAGGGTCTTCGCCAAGCAGTTGAAGTATATCCTTATAGTGTGACGCCAACTGCTCAAGTCCGTCACGATATTCGGTTTCTGGATTCATTATTAGTATTGTACGCTGATTTTGCCTTTCACTATCGAAGCCTGCTTGTATCCCATCTCCCTGATTTCCAACAGCATGGCATGAGCCTCCTCATAAGTGCGGAAGTTGCCTACACGGCATATCCATCTTGGTGAGTAGAAATGCACGTAGATGGGCTGTTCGGGAAAGCGGCGCTTGATGGCGTTGCCAACGTTCTCCGCCGCCTTGCGGTCGCTGCGGGTGTTGCCGCCGGTGAAGGCCTGCACCCTGTATCCCGTCACCTTATAGCTGTTCTTCATCACCTTCTTGCTCATGTCCGGTTCTTCGTGAGTCGAGGAGGAAGCAGGTGATGTAGTCGTTGCGGCAGCTGATGCCGGTTCTTTCTTTGTTGCGGTAGGCTCTTTCTTTGTTGTTGTAGGCTCTTTCTTGGTTGCGACAGTGGTGTTGGCATTAATGTCGCCATTCACGAGTTTGTCGATTGCCGCATCCTGGGTCACAGTCACTACAGCCTTGTCCTTGGTAGGCTTTTTGAGTCTGTCGAGGAAAGACTGTGCCTGGGCTCCGCTGAGGCACCCGGCAGTCAAAATGGCAATAACGGCAATTCTTTTCATCTGTTGTTTTTTTTGAAGGGGAGTTAGAAGGAGTTAAAAGGAGGTATAGGAAATTATCGCTCCCTGTGGTCGCTCAGGAAGATAAAGGACAATAGTAAAAATCCATGCTTTAACATACGTCTTTTATCTCCCTTTATCTCCCTTTAACTCCCTTTATCTCCCTTTAACTCCTTAAAATATCAATTACTTCTTCCAAGCGTCGATGATGCCCTTGAAGTCGGCAGCCTTGAGTGAGGCACCGCCAATGAGTCCACCGTCGATGTTGGGCTTTGCAAACAGTTCGGGGGCGTTGCTTGCCTTGCAGCTACCGCCATAGAGGATAGAAGTCTCGTCGGCAACAGCCTCGCCATACTTCTCAGCCACGCAGCTGCGGATGTAGGCGTGAATCTCCTCTGCCTGCTCGGCAGTGGCGGTCTTGCCTGTTCCGATTGCCCAAATTGGCTCGTATGCGATTACGATATTCTTGAACTCCTCAGCCGAGAGGTTGAATACGCTGCCCTCGAGTTCAGCCTTGCACACCTCGTTCTGCTTGTTGGCCTCGCGCTCTGCCAAGCTCTCGCCGATGCAGAAGATAACCTTCAATCCGTTCTTCAGAGCCAGCAGTACCTTCTCCTTGAGAATCTCGGGAGTCTCGTTGTAATACTCACGGCGCTCAGAGTGACCGAGGATTACATACTGTGCACCTGTGCTCTTTACCATTTCGGCAGAAACCTCACCTGTGAATGCGCCCTTCTCCTTGTCGGCGCAGTTCTCGGCACCAAGACCGATGATGTCCTGATTGAGGAACTGGGCAATGCTTGCCAGGTGAATGAACGGAGTGCAGATCACTACACCGCAGTTGGGCTTTTCAGCCGTCAATGTCTCGTTGAGCTCCTTTGCAAGAGCAATACCATCCTGCAGGTTCATGTTCATCTTCCAGTTACCTGCTACAATTTTCTTTCTCATTTTTCTTTTCTTTTTTAAAAGTTTATATATAATACTTGATTTTTCTTTTCGTCTCACCCATGATGTCCATGCCCAAAGCCTGTCGGCAAGTGTGAGCAGGAATAGTGGGATGACAAACCACGACAATATCCATGCAATGCGCCCCGACACTAAGTTATCGGGCATTTGGCCAATCTGCGAATGGCTTATTGGCTTCGATGTCATGCTGTCGTCGGGCAGTGCATTGTGGCTCCACTTGCCTATGATGCGCCCATTGTGTATGACCACCAATCCCGGACTGCTCCTTATCACTGTGCGCAGCGTAGTGGCATCGGTTAGGCAGAACGGATATTCGGCTCCCGTCATGTCTCTCCATCGTTCAATCTCCTTGTCGCCGCTCGATGTGAGGCAGTAGAACGCCACATTGTTGTCACGCGCGTAGTTGTAGATGCGGTTGATGTCGTTAAACTGCATGTTGTCCGACTTTTCGAGATAGGGGGCGATGAGTAGCATGGTGTATCCCTTGCTGTCGATCACCTCGTCGGTGATGTCGTCGCCGTTGTCGCATCTCGTGATTGAGAAGTCGTGTATCGGCGGCACATATCCCTTCGACACTTGTATCGTGCGACTGTCGATGAATGTCCATGTGGAGTCGGGGTAGTTGTCGAGTGAGAACTCGCGTCTCTGTCCGTCTTTCTCCAGGATGAAGGTGGTCTCAAACTTCGGTTGTTCCGCTCCCTCGGGTATCTCCATGCCCTTGCGAAGGTCGGCTCCCACATAGTAGGGGCGGAAGTCGAACGGCGGCAGGATGTATAGGCTATAGCCCGACAGGACGAGGGCAAACAGAATGCTGTAGTTGATTACCAGCCACTGTGTGCCAGGACTCACTAATCGCGGCATCTTCAGAGCTTTCAGCATCACCACCGCCGTGGCTGCTGTTACTGCCACGTTCTTCGAGAACGTCTGCCAGTTACTTAGCACTATGGCATCGCCGAAGCATCCGCAGTCGCTCACTGGATTGCTGATGGCGAGCCAGAGGGTGAGCGGCGTCATCACCGCCATAAATGTCATTATCAACTTGGTCACTAACCTTCGCCTAATGGCAAACAAGAGCAGTATGCCCAATGTGAACTCGGTGGCTGACAGTGCCACCGATGCCAACAGTGTGATATATTCGGGCAGGTAATTGCCCATATTCCACGCCGCGAGATAGTCCTCTATCTTGATTTGCGTACCTATGGGGTCAACCGCCTTGACGAATCCCGAGAGGATAAACGTCAGCGCCACAGCCAAGCGGCAGAGGTTAATACCCCAGTTTGATAGCGCCGAAAACCGCATAGTTGATTATGTCCATATAGTTGCCCTCCACGCCCTCGCTCACGAGTGTGGCTCCGCCGAGGTCCTCAATCTCCTTGATGCGCTGCAGTTTGGTGAGGATGAAGTCAGTGTAACTGCTCACCCTCATCGATCGCCACGCCTCGTCGTAGTCGTGATTCTTGCGCTTCATCAGTTCGAGAGCCTCTTTGGCATATCTGTCGTAGAGGCTCAGAGCCTCCTCGACGCTGATGTCCACCGTGTCGGCAAATCCCTTCTCAGTCTGTATCAGTCCTACGATGCCGTAGTTGATGAGTGCCACGAATTCCGGTCGTATGCCTTCGCCCACAAGCGACTCCTTCTTTATCTCCAGACTTCTTATTCGCTTGGCCTTGATAAAAAGCTGGTCGGTGAGCGACGATGGGCGCAAGATGCGCCACGACGCACCATAGTCGTGCAGTTTCTTGGCAAACAGTTCGCGACATTCTGCCATAATGGCTTCAAATTCCTTGTTAGTATCCATATTCGGGTGCAAAGTTACATATTTTAATTCAAACGACCAAGGATAGAGGGCTATTCTTTTTGTTTTTTATGAATATATTTGATTTTTGCACATTGCATGTCGAATCTCACCTTCAGCGAGTCGAGTTTCATCTTGGTGCGTGTGAGCATTTCGAGTTCCTCGGGCGTGGCTCTTAGTTCGGCCTTGTCCTTTTCCACCTTGTCCTTGATATACTTGTAGTCGAGGGTCACTCTCTGCAGTATGCTGTCGGTGATGGCGAGGTCTTCCTGAGCCTCCTTTAGGGATATGCTCTGGAATAGTGTCAGGGCTTTTTTTCTCGTCTCCACGGCTCCGGGATATACCTTGCGCAGCGAGTCGATTGCTATTTTTGCTCGGTCGTATCTGCCTTCGCTAAAGTATTTCTCAGCCTGTTCGAGCATGTCCTCGGCGGCTTTCTGCGCGTCGTTTCCGCTGCATGACGACAATGCCATGGTAGCCGCCATGCCGATGGTCAAAATCAAAGTATTCTTCATAATATATATATCTTTGTTATTTCTTGACGTAGTTCATCCTCACCTGCTCGTATTCCACCTTGCCGTCCTTGTGGCATGTCACTCTCACGAGATAGTTGCCCGGGTCGGGACTGTTGCGCTCGCCCATCGAGTCGAGTGTGAGATAATGCACTCCTCCGAACACCCTGTCGTCCCATTTGTGCACATGTCCCATGAACACGAATGTGCAGTTCCACTCGTTGAACTTGTTCATCATGTAGTACATTTCCTCTCGCGGGAATGTTGATGAGAACTGGGTGTAGCTCGGGCGGAAGAAGTTGGTGTGGGTGAACACAAACACGTGTCGTGTCTTCTTGTCAGGGTCCACCGCACCGTTTTCTATCAGGTCAATCTGCTTTCGTCCGAAGGTGCCGTTGGCAGAGTCGAGGAAGATGAAGTGATCCACTGTACCGTCGTCTGCCACCTTCACGTCGAAGTCATAGAACGACGACTTGAATATGGTGGAGAACAGTGCCCATCCGTTGTGGGTGATATCGTGGTTGCCCACCACGGGGAAGAACGGGAACACGATGTCGTCGTATTTCATTGAGTCCGCCTGGGTTTCCTTGTCGAGCCAGTAGTCCTCGTCATATTCGCTTTGTACAAAGTACTTCATTACGTAGTTCATCTTTGCCTCGTCCACGCATTTCTTGGTGTTGATGTAATAGTCGGCCTTGGTGTCGGCGAGATCGCCGAGATGGGCATATAGCAGGTCGTCGTGCTTCAGTCCTATACTGAACATTTCTGCCAGTCGGCCAGTGTCGTCGGCAATATGGCTGTCGGATCCTATGATAAACGAGTATGAGTCGTCGCCTGTGACGTCACCCTCTACCATAGGTATCAGTCCTTCCTGAACATATTTGTATGACATCTCCACGCGGTCGTCTACACCAGTGCCTCCAATGAGTATTCCCGTGGCGCTCACTTTGTCGCAGCTGCTCATGCCGCCTGTGATAAACGCCGTGGCACACACCGCCAATATAGTCTTAGTAAAAGTCTTTACCATCTTTTTCTCACTCCTATTCTTAATGTGGATTCATATTTGGATGCCAACTGGCTCATACTTCCCGCGGGGCGGATGTTGAGTTCGCCAAACAGGTTGTAGCTATTCTTTAATCCCGCATAAAAGCGCACGCCCCAGTTGATGTTCCAGTTTTCATAGTAGAACTCATCGTAGTTGCGGAAAAAGAGTCCGATGTTCCATGAGTTCCATCTTGGGCGTATGTTCACGCCAGTGCCGAAAGTCAGTGTGAGAGGTTCGGTGTATGAACTGCCTAACAGACTGTAAGTGATGAGCGACTCTCCCACTGTGAGGTCGAAATACGGTGTCTCCCATGTGGCCGACAAGTTGGCTGCATATTCCTTTGTCCTGTATTCGCAGTACTTGTTGTACATGAGCTTCGGCGAGATGTAGAAGTCGGAGTATCCCCATGAGAAGTGATACGCCCCCTTAGCATACAAGCTCACCTGGCGCTTGCCGGTCTGATAACCGGCGGCACCTTCCACCGACCATCTCTTGTCAAAATGATGCTTGTAGTGGGCATTGAAGGCGGCGAAGAATCCGGTGATGATATTGTCGCCGGCCTGCACGTAGGCGCTTGCCTCGTTATGGTGCGTGCCGTCGAATTTCGTTTCTCCACGGAAGGTTTGTGCGGCGGCATTAGCCGCCACACAAAGCATCAACAGTGATATTAGTAATTTTTCCTTTGCTTTCATCATTACTTTCGTCTGACATCGTTTCCTAATTTCTTAGAAGCTCACGCAGAACGCTCCGCCGAGCACAAAGTTGTTCATCTTCTTGCTGATGGTGCTTGATTGTGCGTCGAAGGGGTTTTTGTTTTCACTGTCACGCAAATCTTCGCCTCCCACGATGGCTTTCTTCAGGAATTCATTGGGACTGTATTCCATAGTGTAGTTCTTCTTGGTGTAGTCGTAGTCGAGGAACACCTTAAACGAGAAGTTCGACTTGTAGGCGTAGGTCAGCGAGATGCCGGTGCCAACCTTCATGGTGTTGTTTCCGCTCACGGTCATGTAGTCCCAGTCGCAGTCATAATCATCCCCAAACGGGTCGTTTTCCATAATCTTGCTTGTATCAAGAGCCTTACCCCTGGCTTGGGCGTTGATGTCTAGATCCTGGATGATGCTTCGGCCCACAAGTGCCTTTGTGCCAAGGGCAAAGCGGTTTGACAGGGGTATGTTGAAATACACTCCAAGGTCGGCGGCAAACTCAGTGATATGGTCGTTTTCTACGCTGATGTCGAATCCTTCAACCCATTTGCTCAGGTCGTTTTCTTTCAGCAAACCCACAAATTCCTCAATCTCGTCTTTCTCTGATGAGGCAAATGAGTTCCAACCCTTGATAGGCGTACTCCTTATTCTCAGGCGACCGCCCACACCGATGTATTTGTTGAAGAAGTAAGCACCCTCGGCGCCCACCACCGTGGCAGTGCCGAATTTCAGGTTGACGTCGATGGGGGTGCCTTCTTCACTCTCGCCGTCAACATATTCATAAGTGCCCAAATCCTCGCCGCTGAACGTCATGTTTCTCGTTCCGAATCCCAATCCCATTGATATGCTGAAGAACGAGGGATTCTCGATGGCGTTGCTCTCTGTGCTGAGCGGGCCGCGCTTCAGTCCTTTACCCTTGAAGATGATGTCCGAGATACCGTATGCGAGCTCGGTTGAGAATATACCGATACCGGCTCCCGACAGCACGTCGCTCACCCAGTGGCGGTTGTTCAACACGCGCATCACTCCCGTGGCAGTGGCCACACCATAGCCCGCAATCGAATACCATGGCGAGCGTGTCAGTCCGTATTCCTTGTGCAGGATGGTGGCACTCACGAATGCAGTGGCGGTGTGTCCCGAGGGAAACGAGTTGCGGGTGCTGCCGTCGGGGCGCATCTCCTTGGCCCCATACTTGATGGGATTCACTATGCCCGCCATGATACCATAGGCCAATGCCGACGACACTGCAAAGCGTCCGAGATTGCTGCGGCCTTCCACGCCCGCCACATTCAGTCCCAAGGCGAGCACTGCGGGTGCAAACTGTGTGTAGTTGTCTATCTCACTGTGGAAATTCGTGAGCAGTCGGGTGCGCGTGTTTCTCATGTCTTCGGTGTTTTGTCTGAAACTTCGCTTCTCGCTCTTGGCAATCACACCCGCCAAGAACAATGGAATGCCCACATACGTCTGGTCCTGGAAGAACGTGTAGGGTTTGACGTTTGTGCTGTTCGAAGTGGCCATCCTGTTGATTTCAGGATTGACATTCAAGTTGTCGTTAAGGCCAAACGATAATGATTCTTTCTCAGTGACGGTGAGCCTGGGCTCCATCTCCACTGATTCTAATTTCCATTCCCTCTCATTTTCATTATCATTGGCGGTGTTATGTGCCATTGCAGTCACACTCGCAGCCAATAATAGTAATACCGTTAATGCTGTTTTCATTGAATTATTTAATTTAATTGTGATGTTTCAAAATGCAAATTTACACCTTTTATAAATAAAAAAAGAAAAACGAGTCTCTCTTTTAGGCTTTTTTAACAACTTCATCCCTCATTCCTAATTCCTAATTCCTAATTTCTCCTTACCTTTGCATCCGATTTTTTAAGAAATAGGTTTTACAAGATGAAGTTATATACAGACAGTGAATTAGCACAAATTCTTGACAAGAAAATCTTTCACATGATATCCGAGGCGGCAGACAGTCTTGCCTTGGAGTGTTATGTCGTGGGCGGTTATGTGCGCGACATATTTCTTGACCGACCATCCAATGACATTGACATAGTGGTGGTGGGCAGCGGCATTCAGCTGGCCCAGCGACTCAAGGAGATGTTAGGCAGGAAAGCCCATCTCTCAGTGTTCCGCAACTTCGGTACGGCGCAGGTGAAATTCTATGACACTGAAGTAGAGTTTGTCGGTGCCCGCAAGGAGAGCTACAGTCGCGACTCACGCAAACCCATCGTCGAGGACGGCACATTGGAAGACGACCAGAACCGCCGCGACTTCACCATCAATGCCATGGCCATCTGTCTGAACAAGAATAGGTTTGGAGAACTTGTTGACCCCTTCGACGGACTCTACGACCTCGAGGACGGCATCATCGCCACACCGCTCGACCCCGACATCACCTTCTCCGACGATCCCCTTCGTATGTTGCGCTGTGTGCGCTTCGCCACCCAACTCAATTTCATGATTGAGGACGAGACTTTCGATGCCCTCTCGCGCAATGCCGAGCGCATCAAGATTATCAGCGGTGAGCGCA
>CALZYS010000008.1 GCA_945830345.1 uncultured Prevotella sp. | reverse complement strand
TGTTGCTCAGGAACTTATAAATTAATTTAAATCAAAGTGTTGCGGAATTAAGGAACAAAGAAAAATGTATTATCGGTCTATAAATATCTAAGGTGTAAGTTCTCAAGATTTATGCTTATGTTATCTGTTTCATCAATTAACTTGTCGAGGGAAAAATTTCAATATGTCCCCCTCCAAAACTTTACCTCCAACAGTGACATAGATTGGAGCGTGAGCATTCCGGAGATTGATGCCCAGCTATATGAGAAATACGGCTTGTCGGAAGATGAGATAGCCTTCATCGAAAAGATGATAAAGCCTATGTGATGTACAGGAATACTATCGGGAATTTATTAGGAACAGATTCCCGATAGTATTGATTATATAATAACTATTCTTTTTGTATCTGAATAGCTAATCTAATTCAGCGTGTTTTCATCGTATGAATTGTCCTTCAGTCCAATTATTAGATATATGTTTTACTAATATTTGATTGTTATGCAATTCAAAGAAAATATACCAAGTTGTTTTTCGTGATGATTTTCGTCTGAAAAATGAATATTTCAAATTCTTGCCATATTTTCGGTAATACGTTGAATTTTCTGGAACATTATAATGTTGACTAAAAGGGAGTGCCTTTATGAAACTAAGTATTTCATCAACATAGTTTATTGCGTTCTCAATATTAGACTTGTAGCCTTCTGCAACAAGAATTGAGGGTAATATATTCAGGAAGTCTTCAACTCCTGGTAATATTTTAATCTCTTTGTGCATAGATTTCAGTTAACTTATGGTAGCATAACTCCCTGAACTCATCTATACTCAATGCCCGATTCCAAGAAGATTGGAAAGAATCATCAGTTGAAAGAATCGCTTTGTTTGGATTTTCACTAATCCTCGACTCTGCCATCGCAATAGGTTCTGAGGCGATGTCACAGCTAATCTGACCTTGATCAATTCGATATTTAGATTTCATATCAAAAAAACTTTCTTATTTATTCGTGCTGCAAAGATAATAAAGATTTTGCTTTCTACAAAGAGAAAATGCAAAAATCTGATATTTTAATGCATTTTTCTTTGCAAATAACAATGATTTACCTTATTGTATCTGAAAAGCTATTCTTTTGCTATCTGAATAACTATTCTTATTGTATCTGAATAACTATTCTTTTGCTATCTGAATAACTATCCTTTTGTGCTAAGGATAACTGGCGTTGTGGTGTCTTGCCAGTTAGCAAATGATCTTTTGCTAGCTAGCAAAAGATCTTATGGCTACTGGCAAAAGAGTTTTTAAGAGCTTACAAAAGAGCTTTTCTGTTCTTAACATATAATCTTTTTGAGTCGAAGGAAATGAAGGGCGTTAGTGTTAAATTATTCTATTCTTAATGAGAAAATGGAGATAATATTTGGAGGATTAAAAAAGACTTATTACCTTTGCAAATAAATTATTAACAAACAATATACATTATGATGAAATTTGATAAACTATTATTGTCAGCAATTGCTGTATTGATTATTGTTTCTACTGCATCTTGTTCGGACGATGCAGGAAATGAGCCAGTGCCAGTACCTGAATCCACTGTGGACACCAAGCCTTGGAATTACAATGAGCACATGGACACATCTGTAGCTCCAGGCGATGACTTCTTTATGTACTGTGTCGGTAAATGGTGGAACGACTTTGATTTGGGATGGTATTCCTATTATGGATTCTGCGGCAATGAAAGTCAAGGCTACATAAAGAAATATGCCGCAAGCATGGACTCGACAACCATCAAGAAGTTATATGCAGACGCTGCAATCGTTGACAATACTACCGATGCGGCACTTGAAGCCATCGACAAGGCCCTACAGGTGACTGAGGGCATCAAGACACAAGAAGATGCATGGAAGGCAATAGCCAAGGCAATGAAGTTGGGCTACACTCCATGGTTCTACGTCGGCCTCATCCCGCAGTCGAGGATGATGAACGCATATCTCGGTAATATTAATGAGAAGGGAAAAGATAGTAAATCTGCCATCAATGAAGAGGGACAAATCGAAAACCACTCATCGATGAGCTATATCCGTAATCACCCTGAACGTCTGGATGATTTCGTTCCGCTGAAATCACTAAGAACACGTGCAACAGGTAATGACATGCTGGATTGCATCTTCGCCGAACTGGGGATTGATGAGGAATACGCCACTATTGACAAAGAGCTGCAGAAATATTACGACCATGTGAGAGCTCTAACTCCTGAGGAAATCAGAGATACATTGCGCTACTGCATATTGAGGGACAAATGTTTTGCCTCAAGCGAGGAGTATAAAGCAGGCAAGGACAAGTACTCCCTTTATTCATATATGAAATTGGAATTGTATGATTTTGTAAGGTACAATATGAAATACATCCAATCATACGACTTTGCCACTCATCTCAATATAGAGACACAAAGAGCAGAGATGACGGAGTATGGCAAAGAACTGATAGATGTATTTAAAACACGTGTGGATACGCTCGACTGGATGAGTGGAACCACCAAGGCTAAGGCCACCGAGAAGTTGGACAAGATGATATTTAATATCGGTTATCCCGAAAAATGGATAGAAGAGGCATTGCCACAGCTCACGGGAACATCGCTCGTGGAAGACATGATGCAGATAAGGGAATCCGTCTTCAAGGGAACCATGGCATGCATTGGAAAAACTTCGGAAGAGGTTTCGTTCAACTGGATGCTCCTGTGCGAGGGCGTCAGTCTATTGGACGACAATGCTTATTATAATCCCGATGACAACAGTATGACTATACTGCCGATATATCTGATGGAGCCGTACTACAGCAAGGAATACTCGGATGCCTTCAATTACTCTACATTGGCCTCAACCTTAGGACATGAAATAACCCACGCCCTCGATGTGAATGGCTCGATGTTTGATGCCTACGGCAACTATAAGAACTGGTGGACTGTGGCCGACAAGATGGAGTTTAAGGATAGGCAACAGAAATTGATTGACTGTTTCAACATGCTCGAGATTATGCCGGATGAATTGCCAAAT
This sequence comes from uncultured Prevotella sp., assembly GCA_945830345.1. GTDB lineage: Bacteria > Bacteroidota > Bacteroidia > Bacteroidales > Bacteroidaceae > Prevotella. The sequence continues at coordinate 37,146 of CALZYS010000008.1, read as the reverse complement.
GAATATGCCGACGGCGAAAAGACACTCAGTGAGAACACTGCCGACCTGGGAGGATTCCTGATAGGATTGCAGGCATACGTGGAGAAATTGAAACGTGAGGGTTACTACGGCGATGAGATGACGAAGCAGGAGCGTAAATTCTATCAGGCTTATGCCGAGCAGTGGCGTGCAAAATACACTCCTGAATATGCATTAAGAAGGAGAAAAGACGACGTACATTCGCTGGCTAAGGAGCGTATAAACGGCACGATGATGAACACCGACCGATGGTATGAGCTTTTTGACGTGAAGTTCGGAAATATCCTCTACCTTACTCCCGAAACGAGAGCACGTATCTGGTAGAGAAAGTGTAGGGGGAAAGAGCGGAATACGGGACTCGAACCCGCGACCCTCGGCTTGGGAAGCCAATGCTCTACCAACTGAGCTAATTCCGCAATGCGACTGCAAAGGTAAGATATTTGCGCGAAATGAGCAAATATCTTGCGTTAAATAGTTTTAATCACTCATTCTTAATATACACATCACGCTTCGGGAACGGCATTTCAATGTCGTTCTCGAGAAGCGTGTTGTAGATGCACTCCTTGATGTCGCTCTCCACATACACCTGGCGCAACACATCCACCCAACAGAGCAACTTGATGTTGATGCTGCTGTCGCCAAACTCCATGAACACCGCCTTCACGGGCTTTTCGGGGTCGAGACCGGGATGGCGAAGGGCATTGACTGCATTCTCCACCTTGCGGCATGCGTCGTTGATGTCGCTGCCATAACCCACACCGAAGATGATGACCGAGAGGGCAAAACCGTGGTTGCGGGTGAGATTCTTGTAGTTCTTGGTGAAGAGTTGACTGTTCTGGAAGGCTATCACCGAACCGTCGGACGCCTCGATGAGAGTGCTGGTGTAGCTGATGGACGCCACCTTTCCTCTCACTCCGTCACATTCGATGAGGTCGCCCACCTTGATACGACCCGTCATCAGTGATATGCCGTAGTAGATATTCTCGATGATATCCTTGGAGGCAAAACCGATACCGGTGGATAATCCTCCGGTGACTACCATCAGCCATGCAAAACTGATGCCGAGGATGGAGAGGCTCATCAGGAACCATGCGCCCCACACTATCACTTGAAGCACGTTCTTGGCCATCGTCATGCGACTCTCGACCGTAGTGGGGTCCTGAAGTTCGAAATGGCGGCGCAGGAGCGAACGTGTGGTGTCGCATACATAACGGAAGAAGAACCATAACGAGGTGACAACAGCCACGCGGATGAGCGAGAGCTTGAGATTGTCGAGGTTGACGAAGTCGCGAGTGAAGAGCGACCAGCACAGGTCGCTGAGGTTGAATACGTCGGCAGCCCAATAGATGCTGACCATTACTGATATGACAGCCATGACGGGCAGCAAAGCCTCGCGCACGAGATGATATGCCCAGGTGGATGTAATCGGTTTGCTGTCGAGGCGATGACGCTTGCCATAGAATATGATATATCGGTTGAGACATGCGATGGTGAGAATGCAGGTGAGCTGCATAATCCACCATATCAGCATCTGCACGCTGAGCAGTGTGAATCCTATCCACGAACTGACCACCGAGGCTATGAACACGGCAAGCGACATGTAGGTGTAGAACATGTCGGAGCGCGGAATGTTCCGGTTGTGCTTGCGCACTGCCAACCACTGCCATATAGAGCACAGCAGAAGGATGGGCGGGAAGATGAGGTTGACAAGTTCGTTGGGGATAAGTATGATGCGGAAGGATATCACGATGAATCCTATCGCCACGAGGGGACTGTAGATGCGATAGGCACTCTTGATCTGACGGTCGTTGAGACGCAGCAAGAGCGAGATGAGAATCACGCCCAAGAGCCATGCGTATTCCACAAGCAGGTCGCTGGCCATGATGAGGAAGTTCTGCTGGGTGGTGGCGCGTATGATGCCGACGATGATGGCGAAGGTGACTGTGGTTGTCGCCATGATGATGCACGGGCGTTTTTTGCGGAAATCATCTGTCTGCACGCGCTTGGGCAGCAGATAGCGGAAGGCTGCCACATTGAGCAGCGAGGCAATGATGCCATAGAAGATGATGCTGACGAAGAGCGAGAGGATGATGCGGCTGTCCCACTGCGAATGACGGTGGGCTGACGACGAGTATTTCTGGGAGATGGTTGTCTGGGTCTCGGAGATAGCCGACGGCAGACGCGAGAGTATTTTCAGATAATCGTCGCCACCGTTCTTGAAGATGCTTGTCTGTATGTCCTCATATCGCTTGTTGGCATAATCGTTTATGGCCTTGAGCCGCGACTCGCTCATCTCGTAAATGCGGATATAGTCGCGTGTGTTCTCATAGTTGTCGCGCAGGGTGTTGCGTATGTCGGAGGCAAGCGTGAGACACACGTTGCGGTCGATCTTCGACTTGTCGCTTAGCACCATCACGGGCATGCGCTTTAGGCTTGCCACGAGACTGTCGTAGCGGGCGATGTCGAGCTGGGTCTTGTCGAGGTAGGACTTAAATGGCACCTGAAACTTGACAAACGACTGATATTGCTCGGTGGCCTCATGACAGGCATAGGTGAGGTCGAACACGTAGTCTTCCTTCTGTGAATAGAGCATGAGGGCATTCTGGTTGCTCTTCTGCAATACGGCTATCAGACTGCTGCGCATTGCTTCAGCCTTCTTCTTGTTGATTTCCACGCGCTGCGACATCTCGCGGTGGGTGTTGGTGAGTTCAATACGCAGTATGGCAAGAGTGCGCTCAAGGTCTTTCTCCTTCAACACGGCATTGGCACTCAATGTGCAGGCAAAAGCCACTAATATGATGGCAAATAGTCTTTTCATCGTCATTCTATTGTTGTATATTTAGGAATTTTCGTGCAAAGTTACGCTTTTTTTTGAAAATACGAGCAGTAAATAGGAAAAAAGTTGTACCTTTACACCCAAAAAACGATATATGGGTATGATTTTAATAGCTGACAGCGGCAGTACAAAGACCGACTGGTCGGTGGTTGACAATGGAAGGATGGTGGCTTCGATTGCCACGCAGGGCATCAATCCGTTTCATCAGGACAATGACAATATCGGCGCGGTGATAGAGACAGAACTGCTGCCGAAGATGGGCGACTTCTATCCCGAGGGGATATACTTCTATGGGAGCGGATGCCGTGAGGACAAGGTGGAGATGATGTGCGACATATTGGGCAAAGCCTTTCCGCAGTGCGTGACGATAGAGGCTCAAGGCGACCTGCTGGCGGCTGCGAGGGCAGTGTGCGGTGAGAATGAGGGTATTGCCTGCATCATGGGCACGGGAGCCAACTCGTGTCTGTATGACGGCAAGAGGGTGGTGGAGAACACTCCGCCATTGGGCTATATACTTGGTGACGAGGGGAGTGGGGCAGTGCTCGGCAAACTGTTTGTGAACGCACTCTTCAAGGGACAGTTGCCCGAGAGCCTGAAGGAGGAGTGGCTTAATGAAACGGGGTTGAGCCTTAATACTATTATAAATAAGGTGTATCGTGAACCGCTTGCCAATCGTTTTCTTGCCTCCACGTCTAAGTTTATAAGGCAGCATCTGTCGGTGTCGCCATTAGAGGAGATGGTTGTGGATAATTTCCGCGAGCATTTCCGCCGCAATGTCAATAAATATGGGCGCAACGACCTGCCTGTGGGGGCGATAGGAAGCGTGGCATACTACTATCGCGAGCAACTGGAGAAGGCTGCCCGGGCAGAGGGTTATAGCCTTGGCAAGGTGATGCGCAGTCCGATGGACGGACTGATGCGCTATCACTCAGCCTTGTCATGACTATATCATTCTATTTCTTCTTGAATATGAGGGTGGAGGGCAGTTTTTGCCATTTGCCCTTGTTGGGCACCTTGATGTCGCTGCCTTCGCCCTGCTTGAGGGTGAGCAGTGAGTCGCCCTGGAGGGTGAGTGTGGCTTCGAGGTCCTCGCTGCCGTATTCGTTGATGAGATTGATGGTGGCCTTGTTGGCCGACTTCACCTTGGCTCCGGTGATTAGCCAGCAGAAGGAGTTGTTGCGCTTGCCAAGATAGCCGGGAAGTTCTCCATAGAGATCTTGTCCGGGCACTTTTACGTTCTGGTCGTGGAGGTTGAGCACAAGATAAACCTTGTATTCATCGTTGTCGAAACGACCCTTGAAGGGTTTTTCAGAACTTTGTGCAAAACCAAGCGAAAAACCGAACAATAATAATGTGGATATTAACAATGATTTTTTCATGTTTTCTCGAATTTTTCTGCAAAGATAGCAAACATAAATCAATATATCGACATTTTTTTTGTATTTTATCGCTTTTTTATTGCAAATAAAGAAATTTTTAGTTATCTTTGTGCCCGAATTGGTAAATTAAGGTAAAAATTTTAAATAATGAATCCGGATTATATATTCGAATCCAGTTGGGAAGTTTGTAACAAGGTAGGTGGAATTTACACCGTTCTTTCCACCCGAGCCAATACGCTACAGCAGGAAATGCAGGATAAGGTGTTCTTCATAGGTCCTGACGTTTGGCACGAAAACACTTGCCCTTATTTTAAGGAAGATGCAAAGTTGCTGGCTGATTGGAAAAAAACAGCTACTGAGGAAGGTCTGAACGTCAAGGTTGGACGTTGGACTGTACCTGGAAATCCTATCGCTATTCTTGTGGATTTCCAGAAGTATTTTGAGAAGAAAAACGAGATCTACGGCTGGCTTTGGGAAAACTACCAGGTTGACAGCCTTCATGCTTACGGCGACTACGACGAGGCTTCGATGTTCTCATACGCAGCAGGACTGGTAGTCGAGAGTTACTACAATTTTGCTCTTACAAAGAAGGACAAAGTCATCTATCATGCTAATGAGTGGATGACTGGTCTCGGACTGCTCTACGTCAACAACAAGTTGCCGCAGGTGGGCACTATTTTCACCACTCACGCCACGAGCATCGGCAGAAGCATTGCCGGTAATATGAAACCGCTCTACGACTATCTATTCGCATACAATGGCGACCAGATGGCTGGTGAGCTCAATATGCAGAGCAAGCACTCAATTGAGAAGCAGACTGCATTCCATTGCGACTGTTTCACCACGGTGAGCGAGATTACCGCCCGCGAGTGTGTGGAACTGCTCGACAAGAAGGTGGATGTGGTATTGCCAAATGGCTTTGACAACAGTTTTGTGCCTGCCAATGCCGCCACGTTTACACGCAAGCGCAAGGCTGCACGTAAGCGCCTGCTCGAAGTGGCTAACGCCCTGCTCGGCGAGAGCCTGGACGACGACACACTCATAGTATCGACAAGCGGCAGATATGAGTTCCGCAACAAGGGGGTGGATGTGTATATCGAGTCGATGAACAGATTGCTGAGAGACAAGGACTTGAAGAAAAAGGTTCTCGCTTTTATTGAAGTACCGGGATGGGTGGGCGAACCACGCCAGGACCTCAAGGAACGTCTTGCGTCAGGCAAGCAGTTTGACACTCCGCTTGAGGTGCCTCAGGTCACTCACTGGCTCCACGAGATGAGCCACGACAACGTGCTCGGCATGATGAAGTTCTATGATATGCACAACCGAAAGGATGACAACGTGAAGGTGATATTCCTGCCTTGCTATCTCGACGGTCGCGACGGTATCCTTAATATGACATATTATGATATTATATTAGGTAATGACCTCTGCATCTATCCATCATATTACGAACCATGGGGATATACACCGCTTGAGGCCATAGCATTCAAAGTGCCCTGTATCACTACCGACCTTGCAGGATTCGGCCAGTGGGTAAACTCTGAAGTAGGGCATGAGGGCGAGCTGAAGGACGGAGTGAAGGTAATCCACCGCACCGACTACAACTATTCTGAGGTGGCAGATGCTATCAAAGACACTGTGGCTGAGTTTTCGGCAATGACCAAGAAACAGGTGACTGATGCCCGTTCGGCTGCAGAGAAACTGTCGAAGAAGGCGCTGTGGAGCGAGTTTATCAAGTACTATCATCAGGCCTACGATATTGCCCTTGGCAGGGCAAATGAAAGATTTAAAGGATTAAAAAATTAAAGTTTGATTCATCATAACAAATTTGAGAGTATATGAAAATTAAAGCTGATTATGTAAGTGCTCCACAGTGGAAGGAGCTTGTTGTAAAGTCAACACTTCCCAAGGAGCTTATGTGTCTCGACGAGATTGCCCACAACCTTTGGTGGGTATGGAATTTTGAGGCACGTGATTTGTTTAGAGATCTCGATCCAGGGCTCTACAGTGCCGTAAAGCACAACCCCGTGCTGCTGCTTGAGCGTCTGAGCTTTGATCGTAAGGAGGAGATTGTGAAGGATAAGGCTTTGATGAAGCGTATTCAGAGTGTTTATAAATCCTTCCGTGAGTACATGGACGTTAAGCCCGACAGCAAGCGCCCGTCAGTGGCATACTTCTGCATGGAGTATGGTATCCACTCTGCACTGAAGATTTACTCCGGCGGTCTTGGTATGCTTGCCGGTGACTATGTGAAGGAGGCTTCTGACAGCAACGTTGACATGTGTGCCGTTGGTTTCCTATATCGTTTCGGTTACTTCACTCAGACTCTGAGCATGGATGGTCAGCAGATTGCCAAGTATGAGGCTCAGAACTTCAACTCTACTCCGGTAGAGCGTGTATATGACAAGGACGGCAATCCATTGGTTGTAGATGTTCCTTACACTAACTATCAGGTTCACGCTTCTGTATGGGTGGCTAACGTGGGTCGTGTGAAGCTCTATCTGCTTGACACCGACAACGACATGAACTCTGAGTTTGACAAGCCTATCACTCACTCGCTCTACGGTGGCGACTGGGAGAATCGTCTGAAGCAGGAGATTCTGCTCGGTATCGGTGGTATGCTGCTGCTCAAGAAGCTCGGTATAAAGAAGGATGTATATCACTGCAACGAGGGTCATGCAGCTCTCTGCAACCTGCAGCGTCTGTGCGACTATATTGAGGAGGGTCTGACATTCAACCAGGCCATGGAGCTTGTGCGTGCTTCTTCTCTCTATACAGTTCATACTCCAGTGCCTGCAGGTCACGACTATTTCGACGAGGGTCTCTTTGGCAAGTATATGGGTGGTTATCCCGCTAAGCTCGGTATCTCTTGGGACGAGTTTATCGGAATGGGCCGCACCAATCCCGACGACCACACCGAGAAGTTCTGTATGTCAACCTTCGCTTGCAACACCTGCCAGGAGGTTAACGGTGTGTCTAAGCTCCACGGATGGGTATCTCAGAAGATGTTCGCTCCTATCTGGAACGGCTACTATCCCGAGGAGAACCACGTGGGATACGTCACCAACGGTGTTCACTTCCCCACATGGGCTGCAACTGAGTGGAAGCAGCTCTACGGCAAGTACTTCGACAAGAACTTCATGTCCGACCAGAGCAACCAGAGCATCTGGGAGGCTATCTATAATGTGGATGACGAGGAGATATGGAAGACCCGCAAGGGCTTGAAGCAGAAGCTCGTTGATTATATCCGCGTGCAGTTCCGCGAGACATGGCTCAAGAACCAGGGTGATCCCTCACGCGTCGTTTCTCTGCTTGAGAGCATCGACAGCAATGCGCTCATCATCGGATTCTGCCGTCGTTTTGCCACTTACAAGCGCGCTCACCTGCTCTTCACCGACCTTGATCGTCTGTCAAAAATTGTGAACAATCCCGAGCGTCCTGTCAAGTTCCTCTTTGCAGGTAAGGCTCACCCCGCCGACGGTGCAGGTCAGGGTCTTATCAAGAAGATCTACGAGATCAGCCAGCGTCCTGAGTTCCTTGGCAAGATTATCTTCCTCGAGGACTACGACTTCATGCTCGCACGTCGTCTCGTGTCGGGTGTGGATATCTGGATGAATACTCCTACTCGTCCTCTTGAGGCCTCGGGTACATCTGGCGAGAAGGCCGAGATGAACGGTGTTGTCAACCTGTCAGTGCTCGACGGATGGTGGCTTGAGGGCTATCGCGAGGGTGCAGGTTGGGCTCTCACCGAGAAGCGCACATACCAGAACCAGGGATATCAGGACCAGCTCGACGCTGCCACTATCTATGGTCTGCTCGAGAACGAGATCATACCTCTGTTCTATAATAAGAACAAGAAGGGCTATAGCGAAGGTTGGGTGAAGGTGATCAAGAACTCTATCGCCCAGATTGCTCCTCACTATACAATGAAGCGTCAGCTCGACGACTACTACAGCAAGTTCTATTGCAAGGAGGCTGCCCGCTTCAAGAAGCTCTCTGCCGACAACAACAAGTTGGCTAAGGACATTGCACAATGGAAGGAAGCTGTGGCTGAGCGTTGGGATGCCATCAACGTGGTGTCTTCAAGCTGGGACATCCCCGCTACAGGTGCCATGACTGGTGTTGACTACACTGTGAAGTTCGTTGTCAACGAGCAAGGACTTGACGATGCCATCGGTATGGAAATCGTAAGCGTACACACCGACGAGAACGGCGAGGAGCGCATCTTCAGCGTTCGTCCTCTTGAGGTGGTGTCAAAGGATGGCAACAACTATACATTCGAGGGTAAGATTGAGCTGAGCAACGCTGGCAACTACAAGACTGCCGTGCGTATGTTCCCGAAGAACGCCAATCTGCCTCACCGTCAGGATTTCTGCTACGTAAAGTGGTTTGAGATTCCCGCATCATGCTAATTATTTGAGTAAAAATTATATCCATTGCCCCTCAGTCGATGTGAATCGGTTGAGGGGCTTTTTTATAGTGTTAATCTGTGGATAAAAAAGACGACCCCAAATGAATGGAGTCGTCTCTTGTACGCCTGCAGGGGCTCGAACCCTGGACACCCTGATTAAGAGTCAGGTGCTCTACCAACTGAGCTACAAGCGCATCATTTGTTGGTGCTTTCGTCTTCAGTACGCCTGCAGGGGCTCGAACCCTGGACACCCTGATTAAGAGTCAGGTGCTCTACCAACTGAGCTACAAGCGCATGCCTGATTTCTGAATTGCGGGTGCAAAGGTACGAACTTTTTTCGACACTGCCAAATGTTTTCCCGTTTTTTTTCTAAAAAAGCCGTATTTTTTTTATTTTACCTTATTTTATATATATAATTAGTTAAAAAATCAACAGATATTTGGCTTTTTCGGTAATAATGACTACCTTTGCACACGTTAAGAGTACAAGAAGAAAAACATAAGGAATGATATCAGTAGAATCGCTTAAAGTGGAATTTGGTGTAAAACCATTGTTCAGTGGAGCCAGTTTCGTAATCAACGAGCGCGACCGTATCGCATTGGTTGGTAAAAACGGTGCAGGAAAATCGACTATGCTCAAGATACTATGCGGAATGCAGAAACCGACCGAGGGTGTGGTGTCTGTGCCCAACGGCTGTACTATAGGTTATCTGCCACAGGTCATGATACTACAAGATGACACCACAGTCAAGGAGGAAGCCCAGAAGGCATTCGCCGACATACGCAATATGGCTGCGAGAATAGACGAGATGAACAAGCAGTTGGCCGAGCGCACTGACTATGAGAGTGAGGAGTATGCCGAACTGGTGGAGCGCTTCACGTCGGAGCATGACAGATATATGATGATGGGTGCCGACAACTATGAGGCTGAGATTGAACGCACGTTGGTGGGACTCGGATTCAAGCGCACCGACCTGGCTCGCCCAACGAGTGAGTTCTCGGGAGGATGGCGAATGCGTATCGAACTGGCGAAGATATTGCTGAGCAAGCCTGACGTGCTATTGCTCGATGAGCCTACCAACCACCTCGACATACAGAGTATCCAGTGGCTGGAGCAGTTTCTTATGCAGTCGGCCAAGGCTGTCGTACTCGTGAGCCACGACCGTGCTTTTATCAACAATGTCACTAACAGGACGCTCGAGATTTCATGCGGTAAGGTGATCGACTATCGCGTGAAGTATAATGAGTATGTTGAGTTGCGCAAGGAGAGAAGGGAGCAGCAGTTGAGGGCATACGAGAACCAACAGAAGGAGATAGCCGACCTGCGCGACTTTATCGAGCGTTTCCGATATAAGCCCACAAAGGCCGTGCAGGTGCAGAGCCGAATAAAGCAACTCGAAAAGATTGTGCCTATCGAAGTGGATGAGGTGGACAACTCTTCCATGCATCTCAAGTTTCCGCCATGTCTGCGTAGTGGCGACTTCCCCATAATATGTGAAGAAGTGCGCAAGGACTACGGTGAGCACACCGTGTTCAGCAATGTGTCGCTGAGTATTAAGCGAGGCGAGAAGGTGGCTTTTGTAGGAAGAAACGGTGAGGGAAAATCCACTCTCGTCAAGTGTATTATGAACGAGATACCCTTTGATGGCAGTCTGAAGGTGGGACATAATGTGCAGATTGGCTATTTCGCCCAAAACGAGGCACAGATGCTCGACGAGAGCATTACCGTGTTCGACACTATCGACCGTGTGGCTAAGGGAGAGGTGAGACTCAAGATCAATGACATACTCGGTGCCTTCATGTTTGGAGGCGAAGCCTCGGAAAAGAGGGTGAAGGTGCTCAGTGGAGGTGAACGCAGCCGACTGGCAATGATTCGCCTATTGCTGTCGCCAGTGAATTTGCTTATTCTCGACGAGCCTACCAACCATCTCGACATGCCGTCGAAAGACGTATTGAAGGAAGCCATCAAGGCATTCGACGGAACGGCAATAATCGTTAGCCACGACCGTGAGTTTCTCGACGGACTTGTCAGCAAGGTGTATGAGTTTGCCGACGGAAAAGTGAGGGAGCATATCGGTGGTATCTATGACTATTTGGCTTCGATTGATGATCCGAGTGTGGCTCTATCACAATTAGCTGAGAAAATGGTCCAAACAGCCCAGGCTCCAGTGAATGTTGCCACCAATGACTCTACCGATATTCCCAAGGAGAGTTATGCCGAGCGCAAGGAAAGAATGAAGAAGGTGTCGAGAGCGGAGAAAGCCGTGAAGGAATCGGAAAACAAGATAGAGAAGATGGAGGCACGACTCAAGGAACTCGACGAGATTCTATGTCAGCCAGAGAATGCCTCCGACATGACTCTCATCACTGAATACACATCAACGAAGAGGGCTCTCGACGAAGAGGTGGAGAGATGGGAGACATTGTCCATGCAATTGGAGGAATTGAAAAATGAAGAGTGAAGAATTGAAATAATAAAATAACTATGAAGAAGATTATTCCTATTGTTGCCTTTTGCTCGTTTGCGATGGCGGGCATGGCACAGAGTGAACTTGGCACCGGTCTTAATGGTGCCGACCTTGACAAGAGTGTACGTCCGGCTGATGATTTCTATCAGTATGCCTGTGGAGGATGGATGCAGGCTCATCCACTGCCGGCAGCTTACTCACGCTATGGTAGCTTCGACAAACTTGGCGAGGACAACGTGAAGAGAATAAACGGTATTCTCAATGAACTGAAGATAAAGGAGTATGCCGTGGGAACCACCGAGCGCAAGCTCAGCGACCTATATAAGCTCGCCACTGACGAGAACCGTCGCAATGCCGATGGCGTGGCACCGCTGATGCCTATGCTCAACCGCATACAGGCTGCCAAGGATGTAAAGTCGTTGGTGGCACTCCAGATGGAGATGTCAACATATACGAGCAATGAGTTCTATGGCATATATATCGGTGCTGACAGGAAAAACTCAAAGCATAATATCTTGAATGTTATGCAGAGTGGACTGATATTACGTCAGAAGGAGTATTATCTCGATAATGATTCCGCCACTGTCGATATCCGTGAGGCATATAAGAAACACATCGTTAATATGTTCAAATTCTTTGGCTTTAGTGAGAATGCTTCTCAGAAGAAAATGCAGAACATTCTGCGTCTTGAAACAGAACTGGCAAAGGTGTCGAAGAGCAATGCCGAATTGCGCGATCCTGAAGCCAACTACCACAAGATGACACTCAAGGAATTCAATGCGCGCTATCCTCATCTCTATATGGAGCAGATTGCCAATGCAAGCGGTCTGGAAAGCAAGTATATGCAGGAAATAGTAGTGGGACAGCCCGAATTCCTTGATGGTGCCGACAAACTGATGGCAACACTGAATGCAGAGGAACTGCGCGACTATATGCAGTGGCGCCAGATACTCTCGGCAGTGTCTTATCTGAGCGACGATGCAGTGGCTGCAAACTTCGAATTCTTTGGCAAGAAGATGTCAGGACGCAAGGAGGATCATCCCCTCTGGAAACGTGCCACCGCACAGGTGGAAGGACAGATGGGTGAGGCTCTTGGAAAGATATATACCGAGAAGTATTTCCCCGAGTCGTCGAAGCTGAGAATGAAGCAACTCGTGAAGAACCTACAGGTGTCGCTTGGCGAGAGAATCGAGGCGCAGACTTGGATGAGCGATGAGACAAAGAAGAACGCTCTCGACAAACTCAATTCTTTCTATGTAAAAATCGGTTATCCCGACAAGTGGACAGACATGTCGCAGCTTGTTATAGATGCGAAAAAATCATACTATGACAATATTGTGGAGTGTAAAAAGTTTTGGAATACATACGATATTCAAAAGAAAGCAGGCAAACCAGTGGACAAGGATGAGTGGCACATGAATCCGCAGACGGTTAACGCCTATTATAATCCGACCACAAATGAGATATGCTTCCCCGCGGGTATTCTTCAGCCTCCATTCTTCGATGCTAATGCCGACGATGCATTCAACTATGGTGCCATTGGAGTGGTTATTGGTCATGAGATGACTCACGGATTCGATGACTCTGGTCGCCACTATGACAAGGACGGAAACATGAATGACTGGTGGACAAAGGCCGACGGTGACAACTTCACCAAGCGTGCCGACGACTATGCTGCTTATTTCTCAAATATCAAGGTGCTTCCCGACCTTAATGCAAATGGAAAATTTACACTTGGAGAGAATCTTGCCGACCATGGCGGTCTGATGGTGTCGTTTAATGCATTGAAGCATGCCATGCAGTCGCAGCCTTGTGGAGAGAAGGACGGATTCACGCCCGAACAGCGATTTTTCCTCGCTTACTCAGGTGTGTGGGCCGGTAATATCACCGAGGCAGAGATTCGTAACCGTACAAAGAGCGACCCTCATTCTCTTGGACGCTGGCGTGTGAATGGTGCCTTGCCTCACATTGATGCGTGGTATGAAGCCTTTGATGTGAAAGAAGGCGACAAGATGTTCGTGCCAAAGGCAGAGCGACTCGAACTTTGGTAAAATATCACCTAAAATATCACCAATTAGTGCCCTTATAGTCTGAAAAAACAGGCTAAAGGGCACTTTTTTTTATAAAAACTAAGAATTATTGCCTAAAAATTTTGTTATTTTGATTTATTTTCATACCTTTGTGGCATAATTATCCAAAATTTAAGGCTAATAGTCAAAATGAACGAAGACCATACGATAAATAATTCAGAGGTTCAACAACGACAGGAACAGTTGTTTAGAACACAAGAAAATATTCCCAGCGCCGAGCCAGAAAGCGTTGGTCAATACGCCTTTGCCCAAGCTCAAGCTGAGCCGGTTCGTCAGCAGGGAGCGTCATTGTGCCCCGTGTGTGGTGCAGTGCTTCCACAAGGTGCTGATTATTGCGAGAACTGCCGAAGATATGTCAAGAATGATGTATGCTCGTTCTGCGGTGCTTCGTTCCCAGGCGAAGGTGCCTACTGCCCTGAATGTGGTAGTCCGAGAGGCGGTATCGTTTGTCCGGAGTGTCATACCCTCAATGAGTTCGCATTCTGCAAGAAATGCGGATTCCCGCTCACTTCCGAGGCTAAGGAGCAGTTGGAGTATCTGCATCACACTCCCGAGTTTAAGCATCTGCAGGAACTGACCAACGAGATGTCACGACTTGAGAATATCGAGCCGTTTAGTTGTGAGGCCGACCAGGAGAGCTGCAAGGTGAACGAGCAACTGAGGGTGAGAGTGCTTAGGATGCTGGCAGAAGACAAGGGTGAACCAACCCCTGATATACCACACCGCAAAGCTGAGAGAATGACGGAGTCGCAATTGGAGACAAAGAAAATGGATATTGCGAGAATGATTACCGAAGCTCTTGGCGATATGTCCACCAAACCGCAGCCATCACCGGTAAAGGCTCGCAACTATGCCATGGCTATGAAACCGGCAGGAGTGAGACTCGCCTGGGTGTGCAACTACAAGCACGCTATGCATAGCGGTCCGTGCGGATGTGCAAAACCGCAGCTCGGTGGACGATGGGTTATTTTGGGACATTCGAGTTCAGGACACAATACGACAACAAAGAACAATTAGATTTCTTACTAATGGACACGATAGACAAAACTCTTAGGTCGGATGCTACTATTGCTCCAGGCCGCACGATAAGCCCTGACAATACATTAGGTGCAACTACGATGAGAACGCAGGTTGACGGTCTTAGAACTGCTAATGTGTCAACAGCAACGATTATGCCAGGAGGAAATACTCCTGGCAAAAGCGGTGCCCCTGCAGAGACGTTCTTCATTCGTGGCGAGCAATACACCAAACTTGAGACCCTCAGCGACAATTCCGGTGAGGGTCAGGTGTTTCTTGTCGAAAAGGACGAAAAGAAACTCGTGCTTAAAGTGTATTATCCAAAGTTCAAGGTAAAGAAGAAGCTGATGAAACTTGTCTCTACTATCAACTTCGAGATGATAGTGAGGACTTATGATTTCGGAAAAGTGTATGTAGATGGTGTCTATCGCGACTACGAACTTATGGAATACCTGGAGGGAGGCACCCTCGACAAATACAAGATCAATGGCGACATGGACCAGTTCCGCAGAATAGCCCTACAGGCAGCTGCTGCACTGGAATACTGCCATAACATGAGGATCATCCATAAGGACATAAAACCCGGTAATTTCTTTTTCCGCGATAGCGATCACACACAACTCGTGCTTGGCGACTTTGGTATCTCGGCTGTGATGAAGGACAATGAGGTGCTCCATCGCACCACTCAGGCGCGAACTCCGGTGTATGCCTCTCCCGAAATGTATGCCGATGTCATTGACGGAGTCGTTGAACTGACACCTGCCACTGACTTCTATTCGCTCGGAATAACGTTGCTCGCCCTTTGGTATGGACACAGTCCGTTTACCAATAGTGAGCGAACAATCATGAAATACAAGAATGAGGGAAGGATTCCCAAGGTAGATACATTGCCCGACAGAGTCAGGATGATCATCAAGGGACTCACTGCCGTGAACACCCAGACAAGATGGAAGTACAATGAGGTGGAGCGGTGGTTTATGGGTGAGAGCCCTCAGGTGGACGAGTCTTCGCCATTCCTCAAATACAAGGCATTTGTGGTCGATCCCGAGCGTAATCTCATTGCCGAAAATGCGGCAGCTCTTGTGCCGATGCTCATCAACAATGAGCGTATTGCAAGAGGATACCTCTACGGCGGTCGTCTTGCCAATTGGTTTGAGCAATGTGGCAACGAGAAGGTAAGCCTTGCACTTAAGGACATAGTCAAGAACCGCTATCCTGCCGACCCACAGGCTGGACTCATAGCGGCAGTATATGCCATGGAACCCACTTGGCCCTATCGTGATGTCAATAACAAGGAGTGTATAGACATTCATGCGGTGGCATTGTCGATGATTACCAATATGTCGGAATATACCATCGTGCTGCGCAATCCGCACGACCGTCTCTGGATCTATCTCGAGAGCCGTACTAACTGCGACGTTGACCGTATGAGGAAGTATTTCCAGCAAGGCACACAACAGGAATTGGCATTGGCTGTGATGAAGACGGTATATGAAATCGACCGCGACATGCCGTTCATAGTGAAGCATAACACCAAGACACTTAAGGACATTGTGCGATGCTTTGGTAATGAACAGTTGAACGAGAACGACTGGCGTAGTCTCACCGACGGCCGATTGCTATCGTGGATGTATTGCCATGAGGACCGTATGGCATGTGAGGCATTGAGAATACTCACCGAGGGCAAGGAGTTCTCCAAGCACTTGGCATACAAAGTGCTGTACAATATCGACCGTAATGCCGCTTACGACCTCAAGGATGCCAACACCCCCCAGAAAGTGGGTGAGATGTTGGCTGAAAAGCTCACAAAGTGGCAGTCGTTGAGCGACAGGGACTTTGAGGAGTATATATCTGAGTTTAGCGACCCCAACGGACGTTTCATGTATTTTGCGCAGATGCACGGATGGGTGAACGAGATGGTGGAGGCACAGAAATGCTTCGACCTCAATTCCGAGGAGAATCGCCAGAGACTTGGTTTCTATGACCTTCGCACAGCGGCTTATCGCTTCTGTCGCATACTTGGTGCAAGTCCGTTGTATTTGCTACAGTCTGGAACTGTGCTTAACGACGGCTTGAATATCGATACCAAACACACTGCCGACGTCAGGCAGGAGGTGCGTCAGGGTGTGCTGCCGCAATGGCTATCGATATTCTATCACGAGAATCCTAATGAGGATTTCACCGAGGAGTATAGTTATGAGCACAGGCTTGAGGACTGGTTGAATGCAGTTGGCTCCTACGATCCTCAATATGTCTTCTATCGCCGTTTTGTGCAGGCAAAAGAGGACACCCGAGAGCATTTCGACCATATCAAGAAACAGTTTGCCAAGGCACAGATTAGACGTGGATTATGGCGCATCATTTATTTCTCACTTTGCGTCATTTGGTTGCTCGGTGTGTTAGTGGTAGGTTTCCGCGACAAGGAGGCAATGCTCATTAACGGATTTATGACCATCTGTCTGCCTGTAGGTGGCGTGACGGCATTGATATGTGCCTCGAGGGCATTCTTCCGTGGATATGGATTCCTGTTATGTGCATTTTGGGGAGCCTTCGGATTCTTGACGTCACTTGCACCGTACTGGATACTGAAGTATATCGACGTGTCAATGCCATCGCTCTTTACGGTGACAGTAGTGTTGATTACATTATTATATATGGTAGTATGCCATTTTTCCGAAAACCGTTCGGATAATGTGTATGACAAGGAGCTCATCAACGAGGTTGTGGATGACGACGTGAAGTCATTGCTCCTCGAGCCACTTTATTACACGTTCAAGACTAAGAGCTACAAGTTCAAGGGCTCGAAGTTTGGCATGCTCGAAGATGTCGAAAACCAGTTCTCGGCAGTAGCCAATGAGTCGGTGATCCATTATGTCATGTGGACATTGATGATAGCCTTGCTGCTCGGTGAATTGATAGCATACAACTATTTGATTTAACTAAAGTTCTGAAGAAGGAATGAAATGTGAACATTGTCATAAGGAAAACCGCTCTATAGCCAAGTACTGCCGCTGGTGTGGACATGCCCTCGCCTCGGAGAATGTGTTGGGACAGATAATCGGTCTTGATGAGGTGAAACAGCAACTCAAGACGGTTGTCAACACCTACACGTTCCTTCACTCGCGCAAGGACATTGCCAACGTGAGACTTAGCGTGAATGCCATTATAGTGGGTGAAACGGGTACTGGAAAGACGATGCTTGCGGAGGTTATCCGTGATTATTTCTATCAAAACAAGATCATCCCAAAGCAAAAACTGACTATGGTTGATGCCGTTGACTATAAGCGCTTTGTGGATAAGTGGGACGACAATATCAAGAAAGCCAAGGGTGGAGTGCTGTTTTTTGATAACGTACAGAAACTGCTGCCCGACAGGTATTCCAATCAGGTGAATCCCCTCGACAAGCTCTTTGTCGAGATGGATCATTGGGAAGACGACCCTATAGTGATTATCTCTGGTCTGACAAGAGGTCTGGATGACTTTCTCACTAATAACCCGGCGATTTCCAATCGTTTCAAATATAAGTTCTATTTGCCTACTCCAGGCTTTGTGGAACTATATGAGATATGTCGTCAACAGCTCAAGTCAAAGTATGGAATATCAAGCTATACCCATGAGGCTGAGAAGAAACTTAAGGCATACTTCAGGTATAGGGTGAAGACTAAGGACGAGACTTTCGGCTTTGCCCATGAAGCCATTACGCAGGCTGAGAATATCTTTACGTCGTTCATCAGTCGCGGACTTGAGGCTACCGTGGTTGAAGAGGCCGACATAAAGGAATATGTACCCGAAGACCGTCCTCTAGAAGATATCCTCAAGGATATGGACAGCTTCATCGGAATGAACGAGGTGAAGAAAGCTGTAAGGGAAATTGCGTTCTCGGTAAAGAACGGACTGGAGCGTCAGGATCGTGGACTTGGTGGTGGCGAGAAGATGTCGATGCATGTGGTGCTTACGGGTAATCCTGGTACCGGCAAGACTACTATTGCCCGTAAGCTCGGAGAGATTCTCTCTGCTATCGGTTATCTCGAAAGCGGTCATGTCGTTGAGGTTGACCGTTCTAAGATGGTGAGTCAATATCAAGGAGAGACACCCAAGCTCGTCAATCGTCTGTGCGATAAGGCCAAAGGCGGAATCCTCTTTGTGGATGAGGCTTATACATTGGCGCCCCTCAACCAGTCGGGAGAGCGCGACCAGAGCGGGGCCGAGGCTCTTGAGACACTCATGAAGCGCATGGAGGACGACCGTGGCAATTTTGTGGTCATCACGGCAGGCTATCGTATGGAGATGGACAATCTCTTCCGTATCAATCCGGGATTCAAGAGTCGTTTCAATTATTTCCTCAATATCGACGACTACTCTCCCGAGGAACTTTACGAGATACTCCTATGCTTTGCCAACGAGAAGAAATACATCATTTCGCCTCAGGCGGAGGATATCATAAAGACTGTTATACACGAGAAGTACGAACACCGCGACAAGGACTTCGCCAATGGACGTACGATGCGCCAACTGTTTGACTCAATATGCAAGCGCCAGGCAGAAAGACTGCAGAAGAACGACCTGCAGCAGACAAGCGATGAGGAGCTCATGACAATATTGCCCGAAGACGTGCCATACGAGAAACCCAAGACGGTTGATTTCCACGACTGCCTGAAGGAGCTCGAAGGTCTTGTCGGACTGAAGGGAGTGAAGGAGGAAATCACCAATCTTGCATCCTACCTCAATCTGCAGATACAACGCGGAGAGAGCAACACCTTCCAGGGCAAGCACTATATCTTCACTGGTAATCCTGGTACTGGAAAGACCACCGTGGCGAGGATAATGGCTAAGGTGTTTAAGACACTCGGTATTCTGTCGAGAGGTCAACTCGTTGAGGCCGACCGCTCGAAACTGGTGGCGGGATTCAGCGGACAGACAGCCATCAAGACCAACCAACTTGTGGATTCAGCCATAGGAGGAGTATTGTTTATCGACGAGGCTTACACACTCGCCTCGGGCGACAATGACTCGTTTGGCGCAGAGGCTATCGACACGTTGCTCAAGCGACTTGAGGATGACCGTGGCAAGTTTATCTGCATCGTGGCGGGTTACACCCGACAGATGCACGACTTCATCGACTCCAATCCTGGAATGAAGAGTCGCTTCACACAGACCATCAATTTCGAGGATTACACCTCAGAGGAACTCACTCAGATATTCCTCAATATGGCAACAGCCCGCAAGTTCTCAATGGACGACGAGGTCAAGGGTGCTGTCAAGCGAATGTTCGACCAGATTTACCTCAGGCGCGACCGCAATTTCGGCAATGCACGTGAGGCAAGGAAGATGTTCGACGAGACAGTCGAAAACCAGAGTCATCGCCTTGTGGAAGAAATGGGCAAACATACCCTTACAGATACCGACATGTACACCATCGTTGCTGCCGACCTGCCTTCCAACAAGAGTCAGGCTGTGCGTCCTCTTGACGAGGTGCTCAACGATATGGACGACTTTGTCGGCATGCGCTCGGTTAAGAATCTCATTCGCCGCCTTGCCGTACAGAGCATGTTTATGAAACAGCGTTCGGCAAGCGGCATCGGTAATGTGCAGCAGATTGTGATGAACTTCGTGCTCACAGGTAATCCCGGTACGGGAAAGACCTCAGTCTCCCGACTTATGGGCGAACTGCTTCAGAGCATGGACATCCTGCCAACAAAGAAGGTGATTGAGGCAAGCCGCGCCACATTGGTGGGAAAGTATATGGGTGAAACTCCCAAACTTGTCAATAAGCTCTGCGATCAGGCTCTTGGCGGTGTACTCTTCATAGACGAGGCATATAATATCTGTAATGGTGACGACCAGTATGGCAAGGAAGCTGTGGATACCCTCATGAAGAGGATGGAGGACGACCGTGGCAAGTTTGTTGTCATCGTGGCAGGCTACAAGGACCGCATGGAGATGTTCCTCAACACCAATCCCGGTCTGGCAAGCCGATTCACCCATCGTCTGCATATCGACGACTATAACGAGGACGAACTCGTGTCGATCTTCAAGAAGATGGCGGCAAAGCAGGATTACGAACTGTCGCCGGATGCCGAGTTCAAGCTCATGGGTGAGGTATGCCGTATGGTCATGAACAAGAAAGAGTCGTTTGGTAATGCCCGTGAGATGCGCAACCTGCTCGACACCACCATCGGACGCCTCTCAGAGCGTGTGGCTTCAATGCCTCCGCAGATTATCACTGCCGAGACCTACAAGATTATCACTGCCGAGGACATACCCAGTGGAGGTGGAGTTTTTAAGTAAGAGAGCAAGCTACAGTTATGTATAATAATTAATAGTGCAATAAAATATGATAATATGCCCGTTTTGCAAGGAAGAGATAGAGGAGAGATCCTACTATTGTGACCAGTGTGGACAAGCACTCTCTTACTGCACGAGTTGCGGCCATGTTGGTTCTGGTCGCCGCTGCACCTATTGTGGCGGTATAATGCAGTCGGCTCAGGAAATAGAGGCAGCCGGACAGCGCACCACAATGGCTGAGAGTATGACATCAGCTTCGCCTGTAACGTCGGTTTCACGTTCCAGTGTGGATATATCCCAGTCGCTTGTTGATCCCAATGTGCCGCGACTCACCCTTGTGAGCAACCAGCTCAACATTAGCATACAGGGTATCAATGGTGCTATAATCGGTCGTCGCCAGGGACCATATCGCCAACTCTTCGAGAAGGATATGTATGTATCAGGCGTTCACGCCCAACTGTTCTTCAGTCAGAACACTGGTTGGTGTGTTATGGACAAACATTCGTCAAATGGCACGTTCATCAATCGTAAACGCCTCCAGACCGATGTCGGTATGCCTCTTAAGAACAATGACATCCTGTCGATTGCCAACATCAACCTACAGGTAATTATTAACTGATAAATCCAACACAGAACGATATGTATAAACTACAGATTACAGCGTCAAGCAATGTGGGTCTTGTGAGGACCAATAACGAGGATATGATTCTCGTTCGCAACAAGTATATACGTGATGAAGACTATTCCGCCGAGATTGACATGTCGGTATGCGACCGCCTTGCGGTGTGCGTAGCCGATGGTATGGGTGGATATGAGGCAGGCGAGGTGGCAAGTCAGGAAGTGCTGTCAAGCCTTCACTTCTTCCTCAGCGACATGCCAGAGAAACTTTCCAACGAAGAATTCAACGAAGCCATTGTCGAATGGCTCAACAGTATAAACAACGTAATCAACTCGAAAGGCAAGAACGATGATGCCTACCGTAATATGGGTACGACGCTCGTCGGACTGCTTTTCTATGAGGGACGAGTCTATTGGATAAACTGTGGTGACAGCCGTATCTATCGTTTCCGCAACGGATCGTTGCAGCAGCTGAGCACCGACCACTCCTTTGCCGCCCTTTATGGTGAACAAGGTCATACAAATGCCATCACCAACTGTATCGGTGCAGGATGCACCACAACATTTATCGACATGCAGGAAATCACCGGCGACCTTCTCGTCGATGATGTCTTCCTCATCTGCTCCGACGGCATGACCGACATGGTTGACGATTGCCATATAGAGCGACTGCTCGACATCGACTGCAATGCAAGTCAGCTTTGCCATGCAGCCATCGACGCGGGAGGATATGACAACTGCTCATCGTGCGTAGTGAAGATTGTATAATTAAACATATTGAAATGCCACTTAGATTACCGGATAAATTGCCAGCCATCGAGCTGCTCAAGCGCGAGAACATCTTCGTGATGGACAATACCCGCGCCACCACTCAGGACATACGACCATTGAAGATTGTGATTTTGAATCTCATGCCATTGAAAATCACTACCGAGACCGACCTCATCCGCCTGCTGTCGAACACTCCGCTGCAGATGGAGGTAAGTTTCATGAAACTCAAGAGCCACACTCCGAAGAACACTCCCATAGAGCACATGATAATGTTCTATCGTGACTTCGAGAAGATCAAGGACGAGAAATTCGATGGCATGATAATTACAGGTGCCCCCGTTGAGCAAATGGACTTTGAGGATGTCAACTATTGGGACGAGATTACCACCATATTCGACTGGGCGCGTAATCACGTCACCTCCACCTTATATATATGTTGGGCTGCCCAGGCAGGATTGTATTATCATTATGGCATACCCAAGTATCCTCTCGCAAAGAAGATGTTCGGTGTGTTCCGCCAGCACACTATTTGTCCGCAGTTGCCCATCTTCCGCGGCTTTGATGATGTGTTCTATATGCCACATAGCCGTCATACCGAGGTGCGCAAGGAGGATATCCTTGACAATCCCGAACTGACTCTCATTGCCGACTCTCCCGAGAACGGAGTGAGCATGGTGATGGCGCGCGGAGGCAGGGAGTTCTATATCACGGGACACATGGAATACGCATACAATACACTTGACAACGAGTACAAGCGCGACAAGGATATCCGTGACGATGTCGATTTGCCTGTCAACTATTATCGCGACAATAATCCTGAAAACGAACCCCTTGTGACATGGCGTGCTCATGCCAACCTGTTGTATCAGAATTGGATAAACTACTATATCTATCAGGAGACTCCTTACGACATCAGCCAGATACAATGACGATACAACCTCTCGAACTTTTAGCGCCGGCACGCGATGTGGAGTGCGGCAAAGCAGCCATCGACCATGGCGCTGATGCCGTATATATCGGTGCCGAGCGATTCGGTGCGCGTGCAGCTGCCGGCAATTCGCTCGACGATATAGCCGAGCTGTGTCGCTATGCCCACAGATTCCGTGCTAAGGTGTATGTCACTGTCAACACTATCATTTATGACAACGAACTTGATGCTACATGTCGTCTCCTGCATCAGCTTGCCGACGTCGGGGTGGATGCCATTCTCGTCCAGGACATGGCTTTGCTCGATATGCTTGCCGGACTGCCGGTGGAATGTCATGCCAGTACACAGACCGACAACCGCACTGCCGACAAGGTGAAGTGGTTGAAGAGCTTGGGATTCACGAGGGTGGTGCTTGCCCGTGAACTGTCAATCGACGAGATACGCGAGATACATGATGCAGTGCCCGACGTGGAGTTGGAGGTGTTTGTGCATGGAGCCTTGTGCGTCAGCTATAGTGGTTTGTGCTATGCTTCGCAGTATTGTTTCGGTCGTTCTGCCAATAGGGGCGAGTGTGCGCAGTTCTGCCGACTCAGTTTCGACATGGTTGACTCCGAGGGAAAGATTATGGAGAAATCGCGTCATCTTTTGTCACTTAAGGACATGAAGCAGATTGACAATATTGAGGCTCTTGCCGATGCTGGTGCTACGTCGTTCAAGATAGAGGGCAGACTGAAGGATATGGTGTATGTGAAGAACGTTACTGCTGCATATAGCCAGCGTCTTGACTCAATTGTAGCCCGTTATCCCGACCGCTATTGCCGTGCTTCTCTTGGTCGTAGCAGTCATTTGTTCACCCCCAATCTATCAAAGACATTCAATCGAGGATTCACCACTTATTTTGCCTCTGGTCGCCGTCCCGACATCTCGTCGCCTGACACACCCAAGGCACTCGGAGAATACGTAGGTAAGGTGAAGGAGATACGTGGGCAGTGGTTTACTGTTGCCGGTCTTACTGCCTTTGCCAATGGCGATGGACTATGCTTTATCAATGACGAACGACAACTTGAAGGCTTTCGTGTTAACAAAGTGGAAAACAACAGGTTGTTCCCTTTGAAGATGCCTGCTGGAATGCGCAAGGGAACAGCCCTTTACCGCAACAACGACCAGGAGTTTGAGCGACTGCTCTCGCGCCAGTCGGCTGAGCGAAAGATAGCAGTCAACTTTAAGTTATATGCCGATGGCAATCTACTGACACTAAGTGCGCAGACAGAAGGATTCAGTGGCATTGCCAAGGAGAGCGACATCCAACTGCAAAAGGCAGAGAAATCTCAGCACGACAATATCGTGCGCCAACTCTCCAAACTTGGCGGCACATCATTCGTTTGCGCCGGTGTGGATATACCTGAGTCATTCGACTGTTTTATTCCGTCGAGCATATTGGCAAAGATGCGTCGTCAGGCAATAGAACAGCTAGAGGAAAAGATTCAACACAATGAGCGACCAGTCAACAAGGTGAGGGTAGGGGACAACGTACCCCATTTTTATCCCTCACGCTACACCTATTTATATAATATAGCCAATGCCAAGTCGCGAGAGTTCTATCTCGCCCACGGGCTAAGTTCCTTCGACTCTGCATTCGAGAAATCGGCACCCTCAGAAGGCATTGTCATGCAGTGCCGATATTGCCTGCGTTTTGCCCTTGGCTATTGTGTGAAGCGTGGTGGCAGACAGTCGGCTTATCGCGAACCCTATTATCTCTGTCTGCCCGACGGACGCCGGTTCCGTCTTCAGTTTGATTGTGCTAAATGTCAGATGAATGTTTGCTATGATGAGAATTAAGTCCATGCGTCTGCTCTTGCCCGTGGTATTGCTTTTCATGGCAGCCATGTCGCTCACTTCTTGCTATAAACAAGAGATGGGGTTCACAGCCATTCACCACTACAATCAAAACTATAATTTCGTGGTTAAGACCGACTCAATGATTATCTTTGAGAACCCCGACACAGCCATCTACGACTCAACGATAGTATATCGTGGCGACCAATTGGTGGTGGCGGAGATAAAGACCATACCAAGCGACACCATTGACAGTGTGTGGGTGAAACTTGCCCGCGACCAGATGTCACAAGGATGGACACGTGAGTGTGACCTCTTGAGCAATGTGGCTCCCGACGATCCTATCTCGCAGTTTATCGACCTTTTCTCCAACAATCACCTCCTGCTGTTTCTTGCCCTTGTGGTGGTAGTGTCGGCAACCTACGGACTGCGCAAACTATATCGTCGTGATGCATTCATCGTGCATTTCCACGACATCAGTTCGGTGCTACCCACGCTGCTTGCACTCCTTGTTGCCACCTCAGCCACTGTGTATGCCACGATACAGAACTTCGCACCCGAAAGTTGGCGGCATTTTTATTTCCATCCCACGCTCAATCCCTTTGCCGTCACACCAGTCATCGGACTTTTTGTCTTGCTTGTGTGGGCAATGATTATCACCGGCATTGCAGTTGTCGAGGATGTGTTGCGCCGCCTTCCCTTTGGCAGTGCCGTGCTCTATTTGCTCGGTCTTGCCGCTGTGTGTGCCGTTGATTATGTCGTGTTCAGCGTTTTTACTCTATATTATATAGGCTATTTTCTTCTTGTTGTTTACCTGTGTTTTGCAGTTCTTAGGCTGCGTCTTTTTCTTGGCAGGTATATATGCGGACAATGTGGTCGAAGCATCAAAAAACTTGGCAAATGTCCATATTGCGGTGCCATAAATGAATAAAATATTGCTTTAAATTCCCAATATTCGTCATTTTAAGTTTTTTTTAATCAAGTTTTATTGTGTTTTGCATATTTATTATTAATTTTGCACCAAAAATTTAAAGGTAAAAATACGAAATGGTGAAAGTAGTGGCGTTTAAATATCATTTGAGCGAGTGTTAGTTCGTTTGCTATGATGATTTAGAGTAATACGTCCAACGTCTATAATATTCACATAATGTAATATAGTTATAAAATATCAAATAAGAAATGAAAAAAGTCTTTTTGTATTTCGGAGCGATGGCTCTTCTTCTTTTAAGTTCTTGCCGTTCTACACAGCAAGAAGTGACTTATTTCCAAGATCTTGAAGTGAATAATCCAGTATCTGTTGATTCAATAGGTACTATTCGTATTGAGCCAGACGACCAAATATCCATCGTTGTGACATGTAAGGATCCTGAGCTTACCGCCTTGTTCAATCTTGTCAGTCCACAGTATTATTTGGGTGGTTCCAATTCTTCATCATCCTATAATCGTGTGTCATATTATACCATTGACGCCCAGGGCAATATTGATTTCCCTGTTATTGGCAAGATACATGTTGCTGGACTCACTCGCGAGCAGACTGCCGACAAGGTAAAGGATTTGCTTGTCAAGTCAGGTCAAATTACCAATCCCATTGTCACCGTGGAGTTTGCCAATCTGACCTTCTCGGTTTTGGGTGAAGTGAAGTCTGCAGGCAAATACAATATCACCCGCAACCGCACTACCATTCTCGATGCTATCAGTATGGCTGGCGATCTCACTATTACTGGTCTCCGCGGCCCGATTTTCCTCATTCGTGAGCAGGATGGCAAGCGTGTCACTTATGAAGTGGATATTCGCAGCAAGGATATATTCAATTCACCTGCGTATTACATCAAGCAGAACGACATTATCTATGTACGCCCCAACAAGATGCGTGCAGGACAGTCAACCATCAACGAGAACACCTTCAGCAACGTGAGTTTCTGGGTTACCTTCTGTTCTTTCCTGACATCATTTGGAGTGCTTGTATTCAAATAACATAGCTTGAGTTTAACTTTTTTAATAATATTTGATTAATACATTTACTTTTATGGAAGAAAAAAATAAGTCAACAGAGGAAAGCATGAAGCTCTCTGATTATATAAGCCTCTTCCTTCCGCGATGGTACTGGTTTGTATTGTCGGCATTTGCCGCATTGGCATTGGCCTTCCTCTATCTTGCCCGCACACCCAATGTTTATACGCGTTATGCCGAACTTCTCATCAAGGAGGACAAGAAGGGCGCATCTGCCCTTTCGGCAAGTGATTTCTCCGATCTCGGACTATTTTCATCAAATACTAATGTGCTGAACGAGGTGCAGACCCTCAAGTCTCCACAGCTTATGACTGAGGTGGTCAAGCGACTGCGTCTCAACGAGAAATATTCTATTCGTCAGGGACTCCGCCGAGTCACCTTGTACAAACAACAGCCCGTGGAAGTTTATTTCAAGGGTGACCCTACCACAGCCTTTTCAATGACAATTGAGCTGAAGGACAAGAATCGTTTTGTGATAACCGACTTCTGCTCTCCCAAGACTGCAACCCGCGACGAAATCGAGAACTTGAGTTTCGAGGGAAAGATAGGCGCTGGTATTAAAACCCCTGTGGGAGTCATTGCCCTGTCACGCTCAAAGTACTTTAACGAAGAATTCATAGGTCAGTCCTTCAAATTCTCGCATGGTGATGTCAATGATTATGCTGACCTTTATTCCAAGAACCTCTCAGTGGATCTTAGCGACAAGAAAGCATCCATTGTAAATCTCAGTCTAAACGACGAATCTACCAAGCGTGCAGAGGATGTTCTCAACACCTTGATTACAGTGTATAACGAAAATTGGGTTAAGGACAAGAACCGCATCTCTGTCAGCACGTCTAAGTTTATCAGCGAGCGTCTCCGTGTTATCGAGAGTGAACTTGGAAATGTGGATGCCAATATTTCATCCTTCAAGAGTACTACCCTCGTTCCCGACCTTGAGGAGGCTTCGCGCATGTATATGCAGCAGTCTGCAGACAACAAGAAGGAAATCATGGGTATCTCCACCCAACTTGCCACTGCCCAGTTCATGCGTAGTGAACTTGCCAGCAAGGATATTACCCAGCCTCTGCCTACCAACTCTGGTATCGACAACCAGGCTATAGAGTCACGTGTGGGAGAGTATAACAATGCTGTTCTCGACCGCAACCGTCTCTTGGCAAGTAGTAGTGAGAGCAACCCGCTTGTTCAGGATCTAAGCACTAAGCTCAAGATACTCAAACAGACAATCCTGCAGTCTGTTGACAATTATATTTCCTCACTGCGCGAGCAGATGGGAGGCGCACGACGTATGGATGCCATGGCCACCGGAAAGCTTGCCAGTAATCCTAATCAGGCCAAGTATCTGCTTTCGGTAGAACGTCAGCAGAAGGTGAAGGAAGCCCTTTATCTCTTCCTACTGGAGAAGCGTGAGGAAAACGAGCTTTCACAGGCATTCACCGCTTATAACACACGTGTAATCACCGAACCACGAGGCAGCAAGATTCCCACTTCTCCCAAGAGGATGATGATTCTGTTGGGTGCTTTTGTGGCTGGACTTTTCCTTCCGGGATTGATTATATGGCAGCGTGAGAACATGAACACTAAGGTAAGAGGACGCAAAGACCTCGAAAATGTGGCTATGCCTCTTATCGGTGAGATACCTCTCTATGCAAAACCGAAAACACTCTCAGATGAGGTTAAGTCTGTCTTTGGTAAGAAAGAGAAGAAGGCAAGGCGAAGCAAGACACAGAATGATGTTCTCATCTCCGAGGGCAGTCGCGATATCATCAACGAGGCTTTCCGCGTGCTCCGTTCTAATATAGACTTCATGTCCGACTCTAAGGACAAGCGCAATGTCTTTGTCATGACCTCGTTCAACCCAGGTTCCGGTAAGTCATTCATAGCTATGAACCTTGCAGTCAGCATCGCTATCAAAAAGAAGAAGGTGCTCGTCATCGATGGTGACCTTCGCCATGGTTCTACTTCCGCTCAGGTAGGTTCTCCAAAGAAGGGACTCTCTGACTATCTCGGCGGCAAGATTAATCATATTTCTGATATTTTGGTTAAAAAGGATGGCTTCGATACACTTGATGTTATGCCTATCGGTACTGTTCCTCCCAACCCCACGGAGTTGCTTGAGAATGGCAAACTCGCCGAGATTATCGAGGAAATGCGCTCTCAGTATGACTATATCTTCATCGACTGTCCTCCTATCGATATTGTTGCCGACACTCAGATTATCGAGAAGTATGCCGACCGCACCATCTTTATTATTCGTGCCGGTTTGCTTGAGCGCTCTATGCTTGCAGAGTTGAACAACATCTACAACAACAAGCGTTTCAAGAACCTCAGCCTTGTACTAAACGGTACAATTTCTTCTGGTGGCAGATACAGTTATCGTTATGGCTACCGCTATGGCTACAAGTACGGCTATGGCTATGGTTATGGTTCGAAGTCTTACTACACAAGTGAATCTTAACAATAAATATAAAGATTATCCCCGAGTATTTATCTCGGGGATAATTTTTTTTATAATCATAACATATTAGGATTGTATATACGGTCAGATATTCGTACCTTTGCACCCGAAAATTTGATTGATTAATTTTATATGATTCGTAAAAATCTCTTTTCGGGAGCATTGCTCTTGTTCCCATTTGTATGTGCAAATGCCGTTGAGCGTGTTGATACGGCAAAGGTGTATGACCTCGACGAGGTTATTGTAGTGGCTCAACCCAAGGAAAGCGTGAAACTGCGCCGCCAACCATTGTCGAGCACAGTATTCACCGACAAGGAATTGAAGTCGCTTAATGTACGCGACATCTCCCAATTGTCGTATTTCGTGCCATCGATGTCTATTCCTGCCTATGGTTCGCGACTCACTTCCTCTACATATATGAGAGGCATAGGCAGTCGTTCGGGCAATCCTGCCGTAGGTGTATATTATGATAATATTCCCCTTGTCAACAAGAGTTCGTTCAACAGTCATTTCTACGAGATTGACCGTATCGACGTGCTGCGTGGTCCTCAGGGCACTCTTTATGGTGTGAACACCGAGGGTGGACTGATGCGCGTGTATTCCAAGAATCCGATGCATTATCAGGGCACTGATATGCGCCTCTCTCTTGGCACAGGATTGCAGTCGGACGTTGAGATTGCCCATTATCATCGTCCCTCCGACAAGTTTGCCTTTTCCACGGCAGCCTTCTATAGCGGTCAGAAGGGATTCTTTGACAATACCTACTTGAATAAGCATGCCGACCTAAGCAATGAGTTTGGCGGCAAGGCCCGTCTTGTTTGGTTGCCTGCCGAAGGATGGAATATCGACTTCACCACCGACTATCAGTATGTCAACCAGAATGGATTCCCCTATGGTGAATATAACTCTGAGACAAAGCATTTCAGCGAACCGCAAACCACCTTCCTCAATGGCTATAAGCGTCAGATGGTGAACAGCGGACTCCACGTCACCTATCGCACTCCCTCACTGCTCCTTGCCTCCACCACAAGCTATCAGTATCTCTACGACCAGATGGTGATGGATCAGGACTATTTGCCCGAGGATTATCTGCGCCTTGAGCAGCGACAGAAGATGAATGCCATCACTCAGGAACTGTCATTGCGCTCTGCTGGTGTCGGCGTATGGAATCATACCTCGGGAGTGTTCTTCAGTCGGCAGTGGTTGAAGACCGACGGACCAGTCAACTTTGGCGAGGCTATGAACAATAAGATACTCACCAATATGGGTATGCCTGAGGCTATGTCGAAGATGCTCACTATCAGCGATAACTATGTCCCTGGCACATTCCGCACCCCGCAGTGGAACGTTGGCGTATATCATGAGTCGCATGTCAAACTCTTCGACCGTATCACTCTTACTCTTGGTCTGCGTTATGACTATCAGAAGGTGTCGATAGAATATGCGACACAGTCGATGTTCACCCTCACTGGCAAGGGCACTATGATGATGCCTGGACAAGGAGGACAGATGATACAGATACCCGTTGACTTCACAAGTAAGTTTGTGTCGCGCCTTGAAAACGAGACAGATAAAGGCTACAGCGAACTGCTCCCTAAGTTCGGACTCACACTTGATCTTGGCAATGGCAGCAACGTTTATGCCGTGGTGAGCAAGGGATTCCGTGCCGGTGGATATAATATTCAGATGTTCTCCGATATATTCAGTAATGAGCAGCGTGAAATTGGTAAGGGATTTGCTGAAATGGCAAAGGGCGACTGGACCATCGAGCATACCGCAGAATATTATGCCGAAGTGGAGGAGACCATTAAATATAAGCCAGAGACCAGTTGGAACTACGAACTTGGCACGCACCTCAATCTCTTCGGCGGCAAACTCCATGCTGATGCAGCTGTGTATTACATGCGTGTGCACGACCTCCAGCTCTCGGTTATGGCCGGCGACTATGGTTATGGGCGTCAGATGATCAATGCCGGTCGCAGTAGCAGTTGTGGATTAGAACTGTCGCTTCGCGGAACGGCTCTCGACAACCATTTCACATGGGCTGCAACCTACGGTTACACCCACTCGCAATTGCTCGACTATAAGGATAACAAGGTGCCATTTATTCCCTCGCACACCTTCAGTGCTATGACAGATTACCGTATAGGCAAGTTTACTGTAGGACTGAATGTAGCTGGCAATGGTCCCACCTATTGGGATGTTGACAATGAATACCGTCAGAAGCTCTACGCCACTCTCGGTGCTCATGCCATGGTGGATTTCGGTGTTATCAAGTTGAATGTATGGGGCAGGAACCTCACAGATACAAAGTATAATACTATGCTTGTCAACAGCAGTATCGACGGCACCAACCGCTCATTTGCCCAGCAAGGCAACCCGTTGCAGGTTGGGGCGGATGTAATCCTGCACTTCTGAATAATTAGGAATGGCTGCGCAAAGAGTTAATATAAAGCCACGGAGATACAGAGATAACACTCTGTCGCTCCGTGGCTCTTTAATAATATGATTTTTTAATTTCTTCTCAAAAGAAATTATAGAATAGTCTTAACTGCCTCGAGCATACCCTTTGCCTGGATGAGGTCGAGATAAGACTTCACGAGAGCGTTTAGACCCTCAATCTTGTTGAGATCCTCAGCCCAGATGTCAGTAGCACCGAGCACACCGTCTGTCACCTTCTGTGTGTCGCCTGTAGCCCAGAGTTCCTTCAGCAAGTCCATAATCTCCTGTGAGTCGTTGGGCACGATTTCCACACCGTCCTCACGCTTGCCACCCTTGTAGTAGGTGATAATGGCAGCAAGACCGAACACCAAGCCCTTGGGCAGTTCGCCCTTGCGCTCCAGATAGGTCTTCACTCCTGGCAGATCGCGTGCGCAGAACTTCGGGAATGAGTTGAGCATGATGCTCGTCACCTGATGATCTACATACGGATTGTCGAAACGCTCAAGCACGTCGCTTGCGAATTTCTCCAGTTCCTCCATTGGCAGGTCGAGAGTCTGCATGAGTTCGTCAAACTGCACCTTGTGGATATACTTCGAGATAACCTCGTGGTTGCATGCGTCGCGCACAATGTTCACACCGCTGAGGAATGCCACAGGCGAGAGCACTGTGTGCGGACCGTTGAGCAGAGTCACCTTGCGCTTGTGATAAGGCTCCTCCGACGGAACGAACAACACGTGCAGGCCAGCCTTGTCGGCAGGGAACTCCTTGGCTACTGACATAGGAGCCTCAATCACCCACAGGTGGAATGTCTCAGCCTGAACGACGAGGTTGTCGCGATAGCTGATCTTCTCCTGAATCTCGGCAATCTCCTTGCGTGGGAATCCAGGCACGATGCGGTCAACGAGTGTGGCATATACGCCGCAGCTCTCGTCAAACCACTGCTTGAACTCCTTAGGCAACTGCCACAGTTCGATGTACTTGTTTATGCAGTCCTTCAGCACGTGGCCGTTGAGGAAGATAAGTTCGCAGGGGAAGATGATTAAGCCCTTTGTGGGGTCGCCGTTGAATGTCTGCCAGCGGCGATAGAGCAACTGAACGAGCTTGCCTGGATATGAGCTTGCGGGAGCATCGTCGAGCTTGCAAGCGGGGTCGAAGGCAATACCGGCCTCAGTGGTGTTAGAGATTACGAAGCGAATCTCGGGCTGGTCGGCAAGAGCCATGAATGCAGCGTTCTGAGTGTAGGGGTTGAGGGCGCGGCTGATGACGTCGATACGCTCAAGCGTGTTGACGGGCTTGCCGTTCTCACGTCCCTGCAGGTTTACATGATAGAGGCAGTCCTGGGCGTTGAGCCAGTCAACCATACCTCTTTCAATAGGCTGTACTACAACTACCGATCCGTTGAAGTCGGTCTTCTGGTCCATGTTCCAGATAATCCAATCAACGAATGCACGGAGGAAGTTTCCTTCTCCAAACTGAATAACCTTTTCAGGCATTACGCTCTTAGGCGCGAATTGTTTGTTTAGTGGTTTCATATAAATGTTTTTTGAATTGTTTGTTTCAAGCAGATGTGCCTTTGACTGTTTTTTCGCCTGCAAAGGTAGTAATTTTTTTGTTATGTTGTACAAAATATATTGATTTTTTAACGTAAATGTTTACGAGATTGTATATTTATCCGCTGTAGGGTCTTACCTCGTGTAAGACCGAATCCATACAATTGGCTGTCTTACACGAGGTAAGACCCTACAGCGGCAGACAACATCAATTCTCTGCTATTCTTTGGCAAGAGCAGCTGTTGATGCGTCCCTTCACCTTGTCAACGTATGCATCGATGACTGCCACTGCCACGATGTTGACAACCTCGCGCACCGACGAACCGAAGTCGATGAAGTGTATAGGCTTGTTCAATCCCATCTGGATCGGGCCGATAATCTCGACATCCGAGTTCATTGCCTGCAACATCTTATATGATGAGCGCGCACAGGTGAGGTTGGGGAACACGAGTGTGTTGACATCCTTGCCATACAGACGGCTGAACGGATACATCTCGTCGCGCATCTCGCGGTTGAGGGCGAATCCAATCTGGATTTCTCCATCCACGTCGAGATCTGGACACTCTCTCTGCAATCTTGCCACGGCGCGGCGCACCTTCTGTGTGCCCTCAGTGGCATCCGAACCGAAGTTGCTGTGGCTTACCATAGCCACTACAGGTTTCTCGTTGAAGAAGCGCACTGCTGTTGACGACAGTTTGGCGAGATCCACGAGCTTGTCGGTATCTGGATTATTGTTGATGAGCGTGTCGGCGATGAAGAGCGGCCCGCGGCTTGAGTTGATGATATGCATTGTTCCGAAGTTCTGGTATTCGGGACGTATTCCGATAATCTCCTTTGCCACCTTGATGGTGTTGGAGTACTTGGTGTAGAGACCGGTGATGAAGGCATCTGCCTCGCCAGTCTCAACCATCATCATACCGAAGTAGTTGCGCTCAAACATCTTGTCGTTGGCCTCCTGATAGGTATATCCGTCGCGCTGGCGCTTCTGTGTCAGAATCTTGGCGAAACGCTCACGGCGCTCAGCCTCATTGTCGTGGCGCAGGTTGATGATCTTTATACCGTCGAGACTCAGTTCGAGTTCCTTGGCAAGCTTCACGATGCGCTCGTCGTTACCGAGCAGGATAGGTTCGCAAATGCCTTCGGCCTTGGCCTGTACTGCTGCCTTGAGCATGGTGGGGTGGATACCCTCGGCAAACACCACTCTCTGCGGATGGCTGCGGGCAGTGTCGTAGAGTTTCTGGGTGAGCTTGGTCTCCTGTCCGAGCAATTCGCGCAGACGGTTCTTGTATGCTGCCCAGTCCTTTATCTCCTCGCGTGCCACACCGCTGTCGATGGCTGCCTTTGCCACTGCTGCCGATACCTCGGTGATGAGTCGTGGGTCAACTGGCTTCGGTATGAAGTAGTCGGGGCCGAATGTCAGGTTGTTCACATGATATACGTCGTTCACCACGTCGGGCACAGGCTGCTTGGCGAGGTCGGCGATGGCATGTACGGCAGCCAACTTCATCTCCTCGTTGATAGCAGTGGCATGCACGTCGAGCGCACCACGGAAGATGTATGGGAATCCGATTACGTTGTTAATCTGGTTGGGATAGTCAGAGCGTCCTGTTGACATCAGCACGTCGGGACGGCTGTCCATAGCGTCCTCATAGCTGATTTCGGGCACCGGGTTAGCAAGGGCGAACACGATAGGCTGGTCGGCCATTGAGCGCACCATGTCCTTGGTGAGCACATTACCCTTCGACAGACCTACGAACACGTCGGCACCCTTCACGGCCTCCTCCAGTGTGTGTACGTCGCGGCGGTCGGTGGCGAAGTATTTCTTCTGCTCTGTCAGGTTGGGACGGTCGCTTGTTATCACGCCCTTTGAGTCGAGCATTAGTATGTTCTCGCGCTTAGCACCGAGAGCCTCGTAGAGTTTTGTGCATGAGATGGCAGCCGCACCGGCACCGTTCACAACGATTCTCACCTTCGAGATGTCCTTGCCGTTCACTTCGAGAGCGTTCTTCAGTCCGGCAGCCGAGATGATGGCGGTGCCGTGCTGGTCGTCGTGCATCACGGGGATGTCGAGAGTGCGCTTCAGTCGCTCCTCGATATAGAAGCACTCAGGAGCCTTGATGTCCTCAAGGTTGATGCCGCCAAATGTCGGTGCAATCTTCTCCACAGCCTCGCAGAATTTCTCGGGGTCTTTCTCATCGACTTCGATGTCAAACACGTCGATACCGCCGTAAATCTTGAACAACAATCCCTTACCTTCCATCACGGGCTTACCGCTCATGGCACCGATGTCGCCAAGTCCGAGCACAGCTGTTCCGTTGCTGATTACAGCCACGAGATTGCCCTTGTCCGTGTATTTGTATGCATCGTCGGGGTTCTGCTGGATTTCCAGACATGGGTAGGCGACGCCCGGCGAATAGGCCAGACTGAGGTCGGTTTGTGTACGATAAGCCTTGGTGGGCTTCACTTCGATTTTTCCAGGTCTGCCGTTCTCGTGATATTCGAGGGCAGCCTCTTTTGTGATTTTTACCATAACTATCTTTGTATATTATATCTTTTTTTCGAAATCGAGCGCAAAGTTACGAAAAAAAACGCAAAAAGCCATAACTTTTTAGTGTTTTTTTGCGATTTATAGTGATAACGTTTACGCAGAGTGTATGAATCATGAAATTATATTCAATAATCATTAATCAATACCCCATGACACTATGACACTTAATATATAAACTTTTGAAAAAGCATAAATTCGATAACTATATAGTAAATGAATTATTGCGTTTTTAAGTTTTCTATTAATATAGTGTCATGGTGTCATTACTTCCTATGTCACAATAGCCAAAATACCGCTTATTCCGATATAGAGATATACTATTCTTTTCAGTATGGGGAGCGAAAGCTTGCTGAACACAAGTCCTCCAAGGTAAGTACCGATGAGTACGGCTGGCACTGCATAGCACCATGACGTGACGACCTCTTGCGTGAAAAATCCCGAATGCGCCCTGTAAATAGTCATCATGCAGTTGCCCAAGAGAAAATAGCTTTGTGCCAGTGCTGTGTATCTCTCCTTCGACTCCGACACGGCTAAGAAATACAATACGGCAGGTGGTCCCTGCATACCGAATAATCCTCCCATTATTCCCGAAAGAGTGCCGAGCAAGGTCTGCATACCAAGCGTTGGCTTTATCTTAATCTTTGCAGCAAAGAAACTGAAGTAAACGGCAGATAATATGAGTGTTATGCCAAGCACGTATTTCAGTATATCGCCCCTGAGCCATGACAGCATTTTGACGGCAAAGAAGCTTGTCACGAGGAATGTGGCGAGTATAGGCAGTAGTTTCCTCCATGCAATTTCGCGCCTATACCTCACCGTAATCATCAGTGATGTAACCGAGGCGAGCAGTCCTGATAGGGTAGTTGCTTCGCCGTATGACGGCATCAGGAATGGCAGTACAGTCATTAAGAAAATACCGAAACCAAATCCCGTTGTCCGTTGCACGAATGCCGCGCCGATTGTGAACAATATGAGTGTAATCATTTTAAATTTTTCTATTCGTCGGCAAAGGTAATACAAATCGAAGAGAATACACAATTTGCAAAGATAAGAATTGCAAATTGTAACCTTGTTTAACTTTTATTTTTATTGTTGAGATGCCGTTTATCTTATCAAAAATGAATAATAAATATAGGTGTTGTCCCTCTGTGAAGATTGTCACAGATTATAACCAGCCTTTATTTTGTTAATCTGTCTAATATCTGAATCGGGCAATCAGATGCCATTAGGATGCGGCAATCAGATGCCATTAGGATACGGCAATCAGATGCCATTAGGATGCGGCAATCAGATGGCATTAGGATAGGGCAATCAGATGTCATCTGAATGGGTCATTCAGATGACAACTGAAATTAAAGAATTAAAGAATTAAAAAATTAAAGTTGGGCTGCGCGAATAGCTGTGGGCGAGTCACCCACGCTCCTAATGGCTGCGCATAAGGAACTTTAATTTTTTAATCTTTTAATCTTTTAATTTCCGATG
>CALZYS010000007.1 GCA_945830345.1 uncultured Prevotella sp. | reverse complement strand
AGAAGATGGACAAGGCTAAGGCCGAGGCCGAAGCTGTTCAGAACGCCAAGGTTGAGTCGGTGACCGACGCCAATGGACTTGCTGCCGTGAAGGTGACGTTCGACTCTGGTATTCTCTTCGCCACCAACAAGGCCGACCTCAACACTTCTGCCAAGAACTCACTGGCAAAGTTTGCCACTGTGCTCAACAACAATGCTGACTGCGACATTGCCATCATCGGACATACCGACAATACTGGTAGCGATGCTATCAACCAGCCTCTGTCTGTAAAGCGTGCCACCAGCGTCAGCGATTATCTGAAGAGCTGCGGCGTGAAGACAGTCCAGATCAAGAGCGTCGAGGGTCAGGGTTCAAACAACCCCGTTGCCGACAACTCTACCGCCGAGGGTCGCAAGCAGAACCGCCGCGTTGAGGTGTATATGTATGCAAGCCAGGAGATGATCCAGGCTGCTCAGGCTCAGGCTAATTAAGAATTAAAGAATTAAAAGATTAAAGGATTAAAGAATTGGTCATTTTTAATCGAATTAAGAAAATCATGAAATGGGTGGTGGTAGCCTTCTTTGGCTCCACCATCCTTTCTGTTGTTGCCCTCAGGTTCATCCCCGTATATTTCACTCCCTTGATGTTCATTCGCTTGGGCGAACAGATTGTCAAGGGCGAGGAGATGAAGATGAGACACAGTTGGGTGTCCCTCGACGAGATTTCGCCCTCCTTGCCCCTTGCGGTGATGGCAAGCGAGGACTCACGTTTCATGGAGCATCATGGCTTCGACTTCGACGCCATCGAGAAAGCTGCCAAGCGCAACATGAGCAATAAGAACAAGCGCAAGCTCGGAGCCAGCACCATATCCCAACAAACAGCCAAGAACGTCTTCCTGTGGCCCGGTCGCACATGGGTGAGAAAGGGCTTCGAGGTATATTTCACCGCCCTCATCGAAATGATGTGGAGCAAGGAGAGGATTATGGAGGTGTATCTCAACTCCATCGAGATGGGCGATGGCATCTATGGAGCCGAGGCCGTGGCACAGCGTCATTTCCATTGCAGCGCCAAGGAGCTCAGCAAGGCGGAGTGCGCCATGATAGCCGTGTCGCTTCCCAACCCGCGCAAGTTTGATTCCGCCCACCCCTCGTCCTACATGCGCAAGAGGCAATCTCGAATCCTTCGCGAGATGAAATTCGTCAGTTTTTCATCAGATTAGTCAATAATTTTAGATATTATCACTACCATTAAGACTCAAAATCAAGATATGAACCATTATGAACTTGCATAATTAAAAAGAAAGACATATCTTTGCACCAAAAATAACATGTATAATCACTAAAACGATTGAATTATGAACATCAAGTTTCTAATGGCTTATCTGATCTTGCCAATCACAATCACTTCATGTTCCTCTGGAGGGAACGAAGCTGAAGAGAAACCCGTCACTCCTCCCGAAGTGACGAAAAAGGAAATAAAAATCAGCACCAATGTCAGTGCCATCACCAAAGCCTCTGACACGGGCTTTGACGCTAACGACAAGTGCGGATTGTATGTCGTTAATCGCGGGAGCGACAACTCCCTAATTCCGCTCAAAGCCACGGGCAATCATGTAAACAATATGCGCTTCACATACAATGGCACATGGACGCCCGACACTCCCATTTATTGGTCGGATAACAACACTCATGCCGACTTCTACCTCTATTTCCCCTATCAGGGCAGTATCACCGATGTCAACGCCATGCCTTTCAGCGTAAAGACCGACCAAAGCAGCGAGAGCGCGTATAAGGCCAGCGAACTGATTATCGGTTCGACTAAGGACGTGGCTCCCACCGAACAGGCTGTAACTATCAGGGCCACACACGTGCTAAGCCAAATACAGATAGAAGTGGCTGCCGGCAACGGATTCACTACCGAAAGTTTAGCAGCGGCAAACGTAGGCGTGACAATCAACGGAACAAAGCCCTCTGCCACGGTTGACATTGCATCGGCAACAGCCACTGCCAACGGGGATGCACAAACCATCAAGCCGTGGAACACCAACGGCGTTTACAAGGCACTCATAGTGCCGCAGAGCGTGGAAGAAACCAACCTCATCACCGTGAATGTTGACGGCAAGGACTATAATCTGAAGAAGGCATTCACCTTCATAGCCGGAAAGAGCCACAAATTCACTGTCACCGTCAGCAAGACAAGCAACGGCATCAACGTCAACATCGACGGATGGCAGACTGACGACACCGACAACGGCGGTGTGGCGGAATAAAACGTGTATTGGTGAATTATGTAGAAATAATCGTTGAACAATCTTTTTTTCCAATATATATGAAAAAGAATTATATTAATACATTATTATATACTGTCCTCTCAGCGTCATTGCTGACTGCATGCTCCGACAGCGACTGGTTTGGCGGAGAATTTTCGGGGGACAGACAGAAGATAGAGCTTACCGGCGACATCGAGCAGGTGCCCATAACACGAGTGAACGACAACGGATTCGTTGACGGCGACGTGATGGGTGTTTATATCGTGGATTACAACGGCAGCGATCCTGGCAAACTTCAGGTCAATGGCAACCGTGGCGACAACGTGCGCCACACCTTCGACGAGGCAAACTATAAATGGAGTTCGGCATACGATGTGTTCTGGAAGGACAAGCAAACACATATCGACGTGTATGGATACTATCCTTTCGGCAATCCCGAGAGTATCGGGCAATACGCCTTCACCGTGCAGCGCGACCAGAGCAAGCCCACTGAGGGCGGCGAGATGGGCGGATATGAGCAGAGCGACTTCCTGTGGGGCAAGGCCGAGAATGTGGCTCCCACCACAAGTGTCATCCGTCTGTCGATGCAGCACCGCATGGCTAATGCCCGCGTCACTCTTGTCGAGGGAACGGGATTCAGCGAGGGCGAATGGGCAAGCACTGAGAAGACGGTGCTCGCCACCAACCTCATCCGCGAGGCTCTCATCGACCTCAGCACCGGTATAGTGAAGACAAACGGCGGAGTTGAGAAGACTGCCACCATGCCGTCGAGAGTGAACGACGAATGGCGTGCCATCGTAGTGCCGCAGACCGTCAAGGCAGGCACCACCCTGTTCAGCATCACCATCAACGGTGTGCCCTATAAGTTCAGCAAGCAGGAAGACCTCACCTATCAGGCAGGCAAGATGACCAACTTCGGCATCCGCATCGACAAGAAGGGCATGGACGGACAATATGCCCTCACGCTCATCAGCGAGAGCATCACCGCATGGGAGAACGACCTCGTGAGCCACGATGCCACTGCCAAGGAGTATGTGGTAATCAACTCTACGGCAGGCCATCTCAAGGACGCTATTATCGCCGCAGGCAAGGATTACACAAGGCTGAAGAACCTGAAGATTACGGGACAGATAAACTCCACCGACTTCTTGATGATGAGAGACAGTATGCCGAGTCTTACCGCACTCAACCTGAAGGAAGTGAGAATCAAGGCTGGAAATGCAGACAATGTTGATCCTGAATATCAGCCTGTTTTTGGGGAGGACGATGAAATTCCTGAGTTTGCTTTCTATAAGAAAACAGGATTGAATTATTTCGTATTTCCAGACACACTCAAGACAATTAGGGAATACGCTTTTCATATGTCGGGATTAGCCGGTTCGTTGATTATTCCTGAAGGAGTTGAAGAAATACAATTCGAAGCATTTGGCAGTTGCAAGGGATTGACAGGTACCTTGTCCCTCCCTTCAACCTTAAAGAGAATAACTGGTCAAAATGTGTTCCTAGATGACAAATTTACATGTGAATTGGTTCTTCCTGAAGGACTGGAAGAGATTGGTTCACAAGCATTTATGGGTTGTTCGGGCTTTTATGGCAGTCTAAGACTTCCTGAAAATCTTAAATATATAGGTTCGGGAGCTTTCAGCGGATGTCAGAATCTTTCTGGCGACCTTGAAATTCCACAGACTATAGACAAGATATATCCCGGAACATTTAGTGGTTGTTCGTTTGGGGGTAACCTTAAACTTCACGATGGCATTGTTTCTATTGGTGGAGATGCTTTTTCAAGCTGCTTCTTCAAAGGTGAACTTATCTTGCCCCAAAACCTCGTTACGATAGAACAAGGTGTATTCTACAATTGTGACTTTTCTGGCGAACTGAAACTACCCGAAAAACTCGTAAGTGTAGGCGACAGGGCTTTTGCCTACAACTGGCGACTGATGGGAATACTTGAATTCCCCGAAGACGTGATTTCAATTGGTGCCGGAGCATTCGCACACTGTCGCAGCATCGAGGGACTCGTGTTCCCTGCCGCCTTGGAAAACATCCGCTATGAGTCAAGTTATTATGAAGACGGCGGAGCATTCGAGGGTTGCTATGGCATCGGAAGCATTGTATGTAAGGGCGAGGTTCCGCCATACGTTCAATCAGGTGCATTCAATGGCGTAGCCAAGGACAACTTCACCCTCGAGGTGCCCGAGCCTGCCATCCAGCAGTATCAGGCAGCATCGGGATGGTGCGACTTCAAGCGCATTGCCGCCCACCACGAGTTGGTGTGCCGCCCGTCGCTCGCCTGCGCCCTCAACACCGAGCACAAGCAGACTCTTGTCATCGACGCCGAGGGTGAATGGGAAGTGGCAAGCAAGCCCGACTGGTGTGAACTATCGCAGACAAGCGGCAGCAAGAAGACCGAACTGACCCTCACCATCAAGGAGATGGCACAGGGATCTGCCGACAGAGAAGGCGAGATTGTCTTCCGTCTTAAGGGCAAGGAATATACCCACAAGTGTACCGTCCGCCAGTATAACTACCAATACGCCGAAGACCAGTGGCTCGCACTGCAAACTGCTAAAAAGGGCAACAACGGCGGTATCAACATTGTGATTCTCGGCGACGGATATGACGCCAAGGACATCGCAAGCGGACAGTATCTCAAGGATATGCAGGACGAGGTGGAATACTTCTTCGGCATTGAGCCTTACAAGACCTACCGCGACTACTTCAACATCTACACCGCCTTCCCGGTATCCACCGAGTCGGGCGTAGGTTCTATCAACACCATCCGCTACAACCGCTTCAACACCACATTCACCGGAGGCGTCGGCCTGAAGTGCGACTACGACGCGATGTTCAACTATGTGCTCAATGCACCGACAGTCAATAGAGACAACCTCTGCCAGTCGCTCATCATCGTCATCCCCAACAGCACCGACTATGGCGGCATCACACAGATGTGGGAAGACGGCACTGCCATCGCCTTCTGTCCGAAGAGCACCTACGGCTATCCTCTCGACTCGCGAGGCGTGATACAGCATGAGGCTGGCGGACACGGATTCGGCAAGCTCGGCGACGAGTATATCTATCACAACGCGTTCATC
The DNA here is from genome assembly GCA_945830345.1 of uncultured Prevotella sp. Classification (GTDB taxonomy): domain Bacteria; phylum Bacteroidota; class Bacteroidia; order Bacteroidales; family Bacteroidaceae; genus Prevotella. The sequence continues at coordinate 39,034 of CALZYS010000007.1, read as the reverse complement.
GACGCCTGCAGTTGCACTTGCTGCGGACACGTGGACGCCATTCTCGGGGCACAGTCGCTTGGATGGTATGAGAACCTGTCCATTACAGGAAAGACCAACCAGGTGCCATGGAGTCACCTCATCTTCGACCCGCGCTATAGCGACATCGTGGATATCTACGAAGGCGGATATATGCACAATCGTGGAGTCTTCCGCTCTGAGCAGAACTCTTGTATGAACAACGACATTCCTTATTACAGCACTATCAGCCGCGAGAGCATCGTGAAGCGCATCAAGAGATATGCCGGCGAGGAATACTCGTTTGAAGAGTTTGTTGCCAACGACAAGCGCGATGTCAACATTATGGCTACCAAGTCGGTAGTAGGCACGTTCACCGGCTCATTGGTTCACTCGCGCCAGTTGCCACCCACTATCCACAAGGGAAGCCCGATTAAGAAATGAGGAATGAAGTCAATTAAAATATTTAAGGATTATGAGAAGACATATATTATATATAGGTATGGCACTGTCGATCTTAGGACTTGCCTCCTGCTCCAATGACGACTCAACGGAAGCCCCGAAGAGCGCAAAGGACACCCCAATGACATTTGATGTCATTCATCCGTCACAAACAAGGGCCACAGCCACTGAGTTTGAAAACGGCGACAAAATAGGAGTATATATCGCCAAGAGTGACGCTCCACTCGAAATAGGCGGTAATACCCTCAACAACGAACCGCTCACCCTCACCTCCGGCACATGGACTCCAAGTCAGAACCTCTTTTGGGATGAAGGCACATACAATGCCTATGCCTACTACCCCTACATGAGCGTGACGTCGATAGAAGACCAGCCCGTGAGCGTTGCCACCGACCAGAGCAAAGGCGCAACCGACGGCGAGAAGAGTGCCTACGAGGCAAGCGACCTGCTCTATGCCCAAGCCAAAGGTCTCACGGCATCCACATCGCCTGTCACACTCTCGTTCAGGCACATCATGAGCAAGCTCACCATCCGATTGGTGAAAGGCGAGGATTTCGAGGGCGACATGCCCACCGATGCCGAGATATACATCCACAACACGGTGCCCACAGCCACCCTCGACATCAGTGCCGGTATTGTGACACGCGACGTCAAGGGCAAGACTTCCACCATCAAGGCGCACCAGGAGAGCGACTTCCAGTTTGGTGCCATCATCGTGCCCCAGCGTCTCGACAACCGCGTGCCGCTCGTTGAGGTAGTAATGAAGGGCGTGAGCTATCTCTTCGAGAGCAAGTTCCTCTTCAAGCCCGGAGTGGATCATCTCGTCAATCTTGTCATCACCGACAATCCCGAGCAGGTGAAGATCGAAGTGGGAGGCGAGGTTGAAAACTGGCAATAATTATGAAAAAGGCGATTATATCTCTAATAATACTCAATGTATTCCTCTTGGGTGTGGCAGTTGTGTTATGGCAACTGCCCACCCATGCTCTGTCTGTATCCAGCCCCAAGGACACAATATCCAGCGTACACCCAGTAACAATACTGAGGGACACGATAATCAGGGAGAGCAACCAACCGGTAATCGCCCGACAACAAGATGGCATGACAACTGAAAAAACAGCACAAAAAGATAACCGACAAAACATCATCAAGCACGACATCACCACCATGGCAAAGGACAATCCGTTCTATGCCGAGGCATCTAAGGTGATAGCCGGCAAACTGGAAGAGAAGGATGCCGCCAACCGCAGGATGATACTCAACTACTGCGAACACTTGCGCACATCATACACAACAAAGGATATAGATTTCCTCCGCCAGGTGTTCAGCGACCGTGCACTTATCATCGTGGGCAACGTGGTAAGACCTGCCGACAACAATGGTGGCACGGGGATAGAAGGCGACGAAAAGGTAACGTTCAGCCTGAAGACCAAGAAGGAATACCTTGAAAGATTATCTCAGGTATTTGCCGCCAACAAGAAGATTGACGTCAAGTTCTCCGACTTCCGTATCATGCGCCATCCCACAATGGAAGGCATCTACGGAGTGAGTATGAAACAGAAATACACCAGCGACAGATATTCCGACGATGGCTATCTGTTTATCCTGTGGGACTTCCGCAACCATTCGATGCCACTGATCCACGTCAGGACATGGCAACCTTCGGCTGCGGTGAGTGGCGAGAAAGATATTATTGGCATTAAAGACTTCAATTTGGAATAATGATAAGAAGAATGATTATAAAACGACTTGTCCTGATGGCGGCACTTGCGATATGCATTGCTGCAGCCTTGCCATGCAGTGCACAGAAATACACCGTGACATCTGTGGCGGCACAAAAAAATGACATCAGCGCATTTATCTCGCCGGTGCGCGACCTCAACGGCCAGGCTTGTGCACTGCTCAAGGTGGAAGCCCCCAAGGACTTCGCCTTCTCCACTCCGTTGGGCATTGTCAAACGTGTGGACGAAACGGGCGAGATATGGCTCTATCTCCCTGCCGGATCGTCGCAGATAACGCTCAAGCACCCCGAATGGGGAGTTTTGCGCAACTATCGCTTCCCCACCCCCTTGGAGAGCCACATCTGTTATATTATGAAAATCAACTGCCCACAGGCTGAGGTAGAGGAGATACACGACACCATCGTCGTCACCCAAACTCTGCGCGACACTGTGGCTATACAATACACCAAACCCCGACTGCCCCTGTCATCCTACGTCATGCTCACTACGTCGCTCCACAAGACGGGACCCTCATTCGGTCTCTTCCTTGCCACGATGAAGCGCCACGGAGTATTTGCCCACGTGAGCTCCGACTTGCGCAGTATAGGCAATACCGTCTGCGAGGTCAACTCCTCCGGATATATTGCCGGCAACGACATCATGCCCTTCTACACTGGCAAGGAAAGACATTCCAACATGATGATTACGGCAGGTCTCATCCACAGGCTCGGCCGCTGTCTCAACCTATTCGAGGGTGCGGGATGGGGCAAGACCTCCACGGCATGGCAGATGGACGAGTCGGAGGGAAATGCCTGGGCATTGTGCTCCGACCACAGTCGTCGAGGCATCTCTGCCGAGGCAGGCCTCATGTGGCACAACCACAGATGGAGCGTGCTGATGTCGGCTTCTACCATTAAGGGAAAATCGTGGCAAATAAATATCGGTATTGGCATAAAACTTGGAAAGAAATGAGACGCAACGCTATATTTTATCTATTTGCCATCGTCGTCATGGCTACGTCATGCAGCGCATACGATGCACCCTTCAATCCCCAGCCCTTGCTCACCGTTGACGAGGCTGTGGAAATCACGCGCAACGAGGCCACCATCATCGGGCATGTCAACGACAATGGAGGCAAAGGCTTGTCGGCACTCCATTTTCAATGGTGGGGTTCGGATGGCATAAAGTATGTCACGCCTTCGTTGGATCAAGAGGGCGGACGCGTCAGCTGTCGCCTCCAACATCTTAATCCCGGCAGCACTTTCACCTGTCAGCTCCGTGGCAGCAATGGGAGGGTGGAGATAGCGAGCGGCGAGATGCAGTTTGCCACTCTGCCCAACGTTTTGCCCACCGTCTCCGCCATCACTCCGCTTGCAAAGGGGCCCGCAAGTCTCATCGCCTCGTTTGTGATTGAGGACGATGGTGGCGAAGACATTATCGAGACAGGCTGCCACATACGCAACCTTTCGTCGGGAACAGAGTCAAAAGTCACTGCCAACCTGTCGCTGACCGACCCCGCCAATATTGTTGTCACCATGACGGGACTTGACAAGATGGCAAGTCTTGAGGTCACTCCCTACGCCATAAATGCCATTGGCGAGGCAACTGGCACGTCTGTCGTGATTTCCACCGACAACTCAATATCCACTACATCGCCAGGCTCTCTGTCGCAACTTATGGGCGACGGCATTGCCGGCTATTCGTCCTTGGCATTCTCTGGTCCGATGAACGGCGACGACATCCGAACCATTAGGGAGATGGCAGGTATTGATTTCAATGGCAATACCACAGCAGGCTCTCTAATCCATATCGACCTCACCGACATCAACATCGTTGAGGGTGGCAGCAATTACATCCGGTCGAGAGCCACAAGCAATGATGTCATGGGATATGGCATGTTCCAGAATCTCGACAAACTTGTGTCACTCCTTCTGCCCAACTCAGCTACGACGATAGAAGAGCAGGCATTCCTCAACTGCAGCAGTCTTCAGTCAATCACCATTCCGGCCAATGCCACTGCAGTGGAGCAATCCGACGGTTGCACCTCGCTCAATACGATTAACGTGTCGGCAGCCAACACCCGCTTCAAGAGCATCGACGGAGTGCTGTTCAATGCCGAAGCCACTAAGATACTGTGGTTTCCTCTCGCCAAGCAGGGCGACTACACCCTTCCCCCAACGGTGACTGAGATAGGCGAATATGCATTTCGCAACTGCCACATCACCTCGTTCACCATGCCCTCCAACATCACCGAGATTGGTATGGGGGCATTCTATGGCAGCAGCGTGGAGTCGGTCATTCTCTCCGACAATCTCGCCACAATCCCTCAGGCCACATTCCAGAATTGCTCCAGTCTCAGGCAAGTCGTCATTGGCTCCGCAGCCAACCTTATCGGCAACTATGCCTTCGACGGATGCCCCCTCACCGACATCTACATCTCGGCCACCATCCCGCCCGTGAGCTACAGCGACACGTTTAGCAGCAGCTACCCCCTGCTGAAATCATGCACACTCCACGTGCCCGAATCAAGCCTTGCACGCTACAAGGCACACGACAAATGGGGAAAATTCGAAAACATAACATTTTATTAGATATGAGCATACCTGAAATAGAAGAACTGAAATCACAAGTTGAGCAGAAATACGGCAGAATACTGTCAACTACCACCGACTTCGAGGAGTTCTCCCTCGTTCTCCAGAAGACTCTGCCCCAGTCGATATCCGCCTCCACGCTCAAGCGGATATGGGGATATGTCAACGACAAGCACAAGACAAGAAAATTCACGCTCGACATATTGGCACAGTATATCGGACATAAGAATTTCGACAAGTTTGTGGCTTGGCTCAAGACAAGCACCAAATACAACTCGTCGTTCTTTAATGCCTGCCAGATGAACAACAGCGAGTTGAAGCCAGGCGAATACATCGAGATAGGCTGGAGCCCCAATCGCCTGCTCACGCTCGAATACCTCGGCGACAGCACGTTTGAGGTGAAGACATCACGCAACAGCAAACTCGTCAGCGGCGACCGTTTCGTCACCGGCTGCTTCATCATGCACCAACCGCTCTACCTCCCCTATATCACTCGCGACGGGGAAAAGACCATGCCCTTCGTGGCAGGACGCAACGGAGGCCTGAACATCATCAGAAAACTCAATAAGGAAAACAATGACTGAAGAGAATATCACATCCGACTTTATCGAAGACATCAACAGCCAGTTGGGTGACTTCAATTCCGTGAAGAGCGAGTTTACTGACATCAGGGAATGTTATGTCTCCAATTCCGGCTACACCCGCCTGCTCAAGGCAAGACGTTTCGGCAAGACCTATATGCTGAAATGCCTGAAGAAAGACTATCTCTTCACTCCGATGTATCGCATGGCATTGAGCAAGGAATTTGAGATCGGACTCCAAATGGAGCACACCAACATCTGCCGCACCATCGGGATGGAGGAACTTCACGACCTTGGCCCCGTGATCATCCTCGAATATATCGATGGCGACACTCTCGAGTCGTTCATTTCAAAGGGACTACTCACCAAGACATTGGCAAGAAAGTTTTTCCTCCAAATCAAGGAGGTTCTGCAATATATCCACAACAAGCAGACCATCCACCGCGACCTTAAGCCATCCAACATCATGGTGACCCACAACGGACTGAACATCAAGCTCATCGACTTCAGCCTGTCGGACAACGACACCTTCAACGTGTTCAAGGCTCCGGGCGGCACGTCGGGTTACATAGCCCCCGAACTGTTTCTGCCCAATGCCAAGAGCGACATACGTTGCGACATCTACTCCTTCGGCGTCTTGGCGTCATATATGGCTCACACCACCAACGACAAGGCGATGAAGCAGGTGGCGCAGAAGTGCATGAACCACAATCCCGCCCTTCGCCCTCACGACATGACCGCGATAATGCTTCCGCCCGATGCTAATGCCTCGCAAATAGCCGCATTGGTCATCCTTTCCCTCACGGCCGTCTGCCTCATTGCTTATATCATCGTCAGACTAACGCAGGTCTTCTGACATGTCGCCCTCGATGAATAGCGAGTCGTCCATGTCGGCAATTGGTCTTTTCTTTTTGTTTTCCCTTGCCCCCGCCTTTATCAGGCCCTTGGCGGCAGTGATGATGCTCGGCCCGCCCTCAGCGGTGGTAATTTTCAGTCGGTTGATTTTCTTGATGGTGTCGTTCATGCTTGCCTCCACGTCGGCAAATCGCATACCAAAATCCTGCACACGCTCAATCACCAAGTTGGCTGCATCTATCATTGCCTGCTGATTCGTGAGTTGTCTCACTTGAGTCCACATCATCTCGAGCACTCTCAGGTTCATGTACATCGTCTGCGGACCGAGTATCATGACTCCCTGGTCGTATGCCTCGCGCCATAGCGTTGTGTCGTTGAGCAGGGCGAGATTGAGCGCACCCTCGATAGGCACATACATGATGGCGAAGTTAAGGCGGTTGTATCCCTCGGGCAGGTATTTCGTGTATTCCTTCTTGGCGAGTCGCTTCACCTGTGCCCTCACGCTCTCGATGTGCGCTTTCAGATATGCCGACTTCTCGGGCGTACCGTCCTCGGCGTTCATATATCGCTCGTAGTCAGTGAGCGACATCTTCGAATCCACCACAAAGTGTCGGTTATTGGGGAAATGCAGTATGAAGTCGGGAATCATCCCTCGTCCGTCGTCACCTCTCAGTCCCCTGCCCGCCTTGTCTCTCAGCGTCTCCTGCGTGTCGAATTGCTCGCCCTCCTTCAGTTCGAGGTCTTCGAGCAGTTGCTTCAGTTTGAGTTCGCCGAAGTTTCCCTGCACCTTCACCTCCCCCGTCAGGGCGCGCGTCAGTCTGTCGGCAGTCTCGCCCAACGATGCGCTCTGCTTCATGTTCAGCTTGATGGTCTCGTCGAGCCTTGCCATCGCCTCCTTCTGCTGTTCCTTCGACATCAAGAGTGCGTCCTGCATGTCCTTCAGGCTCTTCTGCAGCGGGTCCACAATCTTCCCCACCTGCTCCCGGTTGCGCTCGCCCAGTTCCTCCTGTCGCGCCTTGAGCACGGTCTCAGACGTTGTCTTCATCTGCTCGCGCAGCAGGTCGAGTTGACTCTTGTATGCCATCTCCTGCCTGCGCATCATCATCACCGCCATCATCACCACGGCAATAATCACTATCGTCAATAATATCTCCATTTTCTCGTATTTTTCAGTTATTTCATGCAAAGGTATGGATAATTTTCTGAAAAACCATCTATTCTAACCAATTTTTTGAGAAATAATTTGGATTATGTCGATTTTTACACTATATTTGCAGAAAAAATATAATAGTAATCAATGGAAACAATAGCAAGCTTTCAGGTAGATCACACCGACCTACAACCGGGAATATACATCTCCCGCCAAGACATGGTGGCTGATACCAGCATCACCACCTACGACATCCGCATGACAGCCCCCAACCACGAACCGGCAGTCAACTGTGCCGCCCTCCACACCATAGAGCACCTTGTTGCCACCTACCTTCGCAATCACGACTTGTGGAAGGAAAGCATCATCTATTGGGGACCCATGGGTTGTCTCACGGGCAATTATCTCATCGTGAAGGGCTCATATCCTTGCGAAGAGATACGTGACCTGATGATTGAGGCGTTCGCCTTTGTGAGGGACTACGAGGGCGAAGTGCCTGGCACCACCGCCGCCACCTGCGGCAATTATCTCATGCACGACCTGCCCATGGCTAAATGGGAGGCGACCCGATATATCTCTCGTCTGCAGAATCATTTCTGCTGCGAATATCCGGGCCTCGCCCGTCCCAAAGTCGGTAAAGGAATGACATTCTTTGATGCTTAAAGAATTAGGAATTAGGAATGAGGAATTAGGAATGAGGTATTAAAAAATCCCGGGTTGAACGAACAACTCGGGAGATTTTTTATTGAGAGAATAAATAATTTTTATCAGTTGTTGACAGTACCACCTACGATGTCGAGGAGCTCGTTGGTGATAGCCTGCTGGCGGCTCTTGTTGTACTGGAGGTTGAGACCACGGAGCAGTTCGTCGGCATTGTCGGTGGCAGTCTGCATCGCCACCATACGTGCCGCATGCTCACTGGCAATGCTGTCGAGCAAGGCCGTGTAGAGCAAGAGGTGGGCATACTTGGGAAGAAGCGCCTTAAGGATAGTGTTCATGTCGGGTTCGACAATGAAGTTATCGTTGAGGGGCTTTCCGTCGAGCATACGCGGAGCGGAATGTTGATGCTCGGCATCGCGCTTGCGCAGATACTCCTGCGCCTCCTTGGTAGCCACCGTGGATTTGAGGTCGCGATAGTGGTCCTTGGTAAGCTCCGACTTGAGGTCGATAGGCAGGAAGGTCTTGCGGGTGAGAATCTGCGATCCGGCAGACTTGAAGTGATGATACACCAACTCCACCTTGTCGATCTCACCGTCAACAAACTTCAATCCTAACTCGCGAGCCAAGTCGATGCACTGCTTCACATTCGCCTTGTCGGCCAACTCGGTGAAGTCGCCACCAATGGCATAACCCAACTTTGCAGCCTTCTCAGCCACCTTGCGTCCAACAGGATAGATGACGATATTTTCCTTGCCCAACGCCTCATATTCGGCCGCCACCGTCTGCATCAGTTTGATGATATTGGCATTGAATCCTCCACATAGACTGCTGTTGGACGAATATGCCACAATAGCCACCCTCTTGACGGGTCGCTCGATGGTGAACACATTCGACGCGTCGGCCTCAGAGGCGAGGAATGTCTTGAGGATGTGCTCAAGCATCGTCTCGTAGGGGAGCATGTTCTCTATCATCACCTGTGCATGGTGAAGTTTCGACGAGGCCACCATCTTCATCGCACTCGTAATCTTACGCGTACTGTTGACACTGGCAATCCTGGTCTTTATCTCTTTTAGCGACGGCATAGGCTATTAATTTTTATACTGTCCGGCGATGTCGGCCATCACCTGTTCGATGACTGCTGTCACACTGTCGTCAATCTTTCCGCTGGCAAGAGTTGCGATGACCTCGGGATGGGCAGTGCGAATCTTGTCGAGGAACGAGTCCTGACACTCGCGCACCTTCTCCACTGGCACATCGTGCATCAATCCGCGCGTGCCGCAATAGATGATAGCCACCTGCTCGCCTACGGGCATCGGGCTATACTGCGGCTGGATGAGCAACTGGTTGTTCTTGCGTCCACGGTCGATAGTCATGGCGGTGACGGCATCCATATCGCTTGAGAACTTAGAGAATGCCTCGAGCTCGCGATACTGTGCCATATCGATTTTCAGTGTACCAGCCACCTTCTTCATACTCTTGATCTGGGCAGAACCACCCACACGGCTCACCGAGATACCCACATTGACTGCGGGACGGAAGCCCTGATTGAAGAGGTCGCTCTCGAGATATATCTGTCCGTCGGTGATGGAGATCACGTTGGTGGGGATATATGCCGACACGTCGCCTGCCTGAGTCTCGATGATGGGGAGGGCAGTGAGCGAACCGCCACCCTTCACCTTGCCCTGCATGCATGCGGGCAGGTCGTTCATCTGCTCAGCCACCTCCTGCTGGTCGTTGATACGCGCAGCGCGCTCCAACAGACGGCTATGGAGATAGAAGACGTCGCCGGGATAAGCCTCACGTCCTGACGGACGGCGCAGAATGAGCGACACCTCACGATAGGCTACTGCCTGCTTGGAGAGGTCGTCATATACGACGAGAGCCGAGAAACCACGGTCGCGGAAATACTCGCCGATGGCGGCTCCGGCAAACGGGGCATAATACTGCATAGCGGCAGGGTCGGCGGCAGTTGCGCTGACGATGATGGTGTAGGGCATTGCCCCGTGCTGCTTGAGATTCTCGACAAGGGCGGCAACGGTAGATGCCTTCTGTCCGATTGCCACATAGATGCAATACACGGGTTTGCCGGCTTCGTAGAAGCTCTTCTGATTGATGATAGTATCGACGGCGATGGCGGTCTTACCAGTCTGGCGGTCGCCGATGATAAGCTCGCGCTGTCCGCGTCCGATAGGAATCATTGAGTCAACCGACTTGATACCTGTCTGCAGAGGTTCCTTCACGGGCTGGCGATAGATAACACCCGGAGCCTTGCGGTCGAGTGGCATCTCAAAGGCGTCGGTGAGGTCGATGTCGCCCTTACCGTCGATAGCCTGTCCGAGGGGATTGATGACACGTCCGAGCATGTTGTCGTTGACGCGGATAGAGGCGATACGCTTCGTGCGCTTTACGACCATGCCCTCCTTGATGCCCTCGGTGGAGCCGAGAAGCACGCAACCGACGTTGTCCTCCTCAAGGTTCATCACGATTGCCATAGTGCCGTTCTCGAATTCGAGAAGCTCGTTGGCTTCAGCGTTTCGCAGTCCGTAGATACGAGCCACACCGTCGCTCACCTCGAGCACAGTACCGACCTCGTCAAACTCCTGTCCTCCGCTGATGCCCTGCAGTTGCTGAAGCAGCATCTGTGACACTTCGCTTGGTTTGATTTTATCTGACATGTTTTTTATACGTTATTAATTACTTTTTAAGCTGTGTGAGCACCTCGCGGAGCTGGTTCTGCACACTGGCATCCAGTCGATAGGTGTCGTATTCGAGGATGAAGCCCCCGATGATGCCGGGGTTGACCTCGGTCTCGAATTCCACAGTACCCTTTGTCTTACTCTCCACCATCTTGCGCATCTTCTGCTCGGTGGCAGCCGACACTGCGACGGCGGTGGTCAGTTTGCCGCGGATGATGTTCTTCTGTTTTCTGTAAAGAGTGATATACGAATTAGCCATGAACTGCATCACGCTCTCCCGGTCTTCGCGCAGCACGATATCCACAAACTTGGCAGTGAGTTCGCATGGCGAGCCACCCAGTGCGGTAATCACCAATGTGCGCTTTTTGTCCTTTGGGAGCATGGGATTGTCTATCGTAAACCTCAGCCGGGGCACGTCGATGTAGCTCTGTGCGAGCACAGACATCTCCTGATACACCGTATCTTCGAGATTGGCGTCAGTGGCTGCCTTGAGCAGCGCGCGGGCGTATCTTACCGATATTACTCCAATGTCCATAAGCGTTATCTTTTATCTTCTACAGTCACTTCATCCAACAGCCTATCAATCGTCTCCATCTGTGCGGCATCGGAGGCGAGTTCCTTGCGCAGGATCTTCTCCGCCACCTTGACAGACAGCTCAGCCACCTGTGCGCGAATCTCGCTGATGGCAGCCTGCTTCTGGCTCTCGATTTCGCTTTTTGCCTCAGCAATGAGTCGGTTGCCCTCTTCGCGTGCTTTCTCTTGGGCCTGAGCCACGATAGCGTCGCGAGTGTCGGCAGCCTCCTTCAATATCTGCGCCTGCTTCTGTCGAGCTTCCTGAAGCATGGTTTCACCCTCTTTCTGTATGTTTGCCAGTCGCTCGGATGCCTCGTGCGCCTTCTTGAGGCTCTCGTCGATGTACTGCTTACGGCTCTCCACCATACCGATGATGGCGGGGAAACCGAACTTAGCCACGACGAAGAACACCACTAAGAAAGCCAGCAGCATCCAGAAGAGCAAACCTAAGTCGGGGGTTAATATTGATGGCAAATTTTCCATTAGCTAATTATTTAATAAGGAATGCGCACGCTGCGATAGCGAAGAGGGCGCAACCCTCGACGAAAGCTGATGTAAGAATCATGTTAGTCTGAATCTTACCAGTAGCCTCCGGCTGACGTGCTATGGCATCCATAGCGCTACCGCCAATCTTACCAATACCCAAACCAGCACCAATTGTTGCAATACCTGCACCGAGACCGCAGCCCAGCTGTGCCAGACCTTCAGCAGCCAAAATTGTTGAAATAATCATAATTCTATAAATTTTAAATTGTTAATACTTTAATTTCAAATTTCTAATTCCTAATTCCTAATTAAAAAATTAGTGATGTTCCTTGTGCGCCAATCCGATGAACACCGCGCTGAGCATGGTGAACACGTAGGCCTGGACGAATGCGACGAGGAGCTCAAGACAGTTCATGAACAGCAGCATGACGATGCTGAACGAGTTGAGTCCGAGTCCGAATCCCACTCCCATCGACCATCCGAGGAAGATGACGCAGGTGAAACTCAATATGACGGCATGACCTGCCATCATGTTGGCAAAGAGACGGATCATGAGCGCAAACGGCTTGGTGAACACGCCGAACAGCTCAATCACCGGCATTACGGGCACGGGGTAGGCCTTCAGGAAGAGAGGCACCTCGGGCCAGAAGATTTCCTTCCAGTATTCCTTGTTGCCGAAGAGGTTGATGGCGAGCATCGTACATACGGCAAGGAACAGTGTGATGTTGATGTTTCCTGTCACGTTGGCACCACCGGGGAAGATTGGTATGAGACCAATCATGTTGGTGATGAGGATGAAGAAGAACACGGTGAGAAGATAGGGAGCATACTGCTTGTAGTGCTTCTCGCCCACTGACGGACGTATGAGGTCGTCGTGGATAGTCATCACGAGCATCTCCACCGCCCCGACAAAACCGCCCGGAGCGTCGCTTTTCTCGTCGCGCTTCTTATACCATCGTGCGCAAGAGAGGAAAATGGCAATCATCACAAGGACAACGATCCATATCTGCGCCACAGTCTTGGTGATGCTGAGGTCGATAGGCCTTACAGCAGTGCCGTCGGCCATCTTCTCGTAGATCTTGCCGTGGTGGGCAGAGTCGAAGAAGAATGGAGCGGGCAGACTGTGAGCGGTGCAGAAATGCCATTGGCCGGACTGCTCGCTGCGCACAATGATGGGCAGCGGGATGCTGATGTGCTTGCCCTCGTAGGTGGCGATGTGCCACTCGTAGGAGTCGGCAAGGTGCTCAAGCACTATCTCCGGTATGTCTAATTCTCCCTTAGCCTCACCGTCGTGTGCCGCCAATGACTTCATCGGCACCACAGCGAGGAGCATGAGAAGAATTATCGTTCCTATATGTTTCATCTTGCACATTATTTATTATTAATATTGAGTTTGCCGCCATTGGTAAGGCGGGAAAAGAAGATTGAGTGATGTGCCAACAGCACGAAATAATAGACCAGAAGCACCACTATGTAGGGAGCCACCGCATCGCGTCCAACGATGATGTAGCACACGAACATTGTGGCTAATGCCAACAGCATGCGAAATCCCGAAACGGCGGAGTAGAACGTGGTAAGACTGTCGGGCGATTTCTTTGCCACCCTACGCCAAACCAGCGCGTCGGCCGACTCCACAACGATGGAGAACACGGCACTCACTGCCAAGTAGGCCGTCATTCCGTCAATCTGAAAGAATACCCCGACCAATAGTCCAAGGAGTGTGAGCAATATAATCAAAAAGACGCTCCACGCGATGTATCTGCCAGTCAGTTTGTCGATATCCGCCATAGCCTATAATTCCACGCAAAGACTCACGTTGTTGTTCTGCACCTCGGCGAAGCCTCCGGAGATGGTCATCTCCTGGCGGCCTTCGGCACTCTCATACACCACATTGCCTGCGTCGAGCGACGAGATAAGAGGGGCATGATTGGGCAGAACCTGAAATTCGCCCGTGGTGCCTGGCACCGTCACACTGTCAACATCCCCTACGAAGACAATCTTCTCGGGAGATACAATCCTCAACTTTAAACTCATATCTGCTTTTTTTATTAAATATTATTATTGGAGTTCAGGGAGTTACCCCTTGGCAGCCTCGATGAGCTTCTTGCCCTTGGCGATGGCATCCTCGATGGTTCCCACGTTGAGGAATGCCTGCTCGGGCAGGTCATCGACCTCGCCGTCGAGTATCATGTTGAATCCCTTGATAGTGTCCTCGATGGGCACCATCACACCCTTGACACCGGTGAACTGCTCTGCCACGGCAAAAGGTTGCGAAAGGAATCGCTGAACACGACGCGCGCGGTTGACAGTGAGCTTGTCCTCATCGGAGAGCTCGTCCATACCGAGGATGGCGATGATGTCCTGAAGCTCCTTGTAGCGCTGCAGAATCTGCTTCACCCTCTGGGCACAGTCGTAGTGAGCCTTGCCCACGATGAGCGGGTCGAGGATACGCGAGGTGGAACCAAGCGGATCGACGGCGGGATAGATACCAAGCTCAGTGATCTTACGGCTAAGCTCGGTGGTGGCGTCGAGGTGAGTGAAGGTGGTGGCAGGTGCAGGGTCGGTCAAGTCGTCGGCAGGCACATATACAGCCTGAACGGAGGTGATAGAACCCTTCTTGGTAGAGGTAATGCGCTCCTGCATGAGTCCCATCTCGCTTGCTAATGTAGGCTGATAACCCACAGCCGAAGGCATACGTCCGAGAAGAGCCGACACCTCAGAACCAGCCTGGGTGAAACGGAAGATGTTGTCGATGAAGAACATGATGTCGGCAGCCTCGCCATCCTTGCCTCCGTGATCGCGGAATTCCTCGGCAACGGTAAGTCCTGACAATGCCACTGAGGCACGTGCGCCAGGGGGCTCGTTCATCTGTCCATATACAAGGGTGGCCTGCGACTTCTTGAGTTCCTCGGGATCGACGAGCGAGAGGTCCCACTTGCCTTCCTCCATGGCCTTCTTAAACTTGTCGCCATATCGGATAACACCCGACTCAATCATGTCGCGGATGAGGTCGTTACCCTCACGCGTGCGCTCTCCCACTCCGGCGAACACCGAATAACCGTTGTGTCCCTTGGCGATGTTGTTGATAAGCTCCATGATGAGCACGGTCTTACCCACACCGGCACCGCCGAAGAGTCCAATCTTACCACCTTTCATATAAGGCTCGAGCAAGTCGATCACCTTGATACCGGTGGCAAGCATCTCCTTGTGAGTGGAGAGGTCCTCAAACTTAGGTGGTTCGCGATGGATAGGATATGCGCCCTGCATATCCAATGATTTCATACCATCAATAGGCTGTCCGATGACATTCATCATACGGCCCTTGATCTGTTCGCCGGCAGGCATCACGATAGGTGATCCCGTCTGCTTTGCCTCCAATCCACGCTGCAGTCCGTCGGTGTTGTCCATAGCCACACAGCGCACGGTGTCCTCACCGATATGCTGCTGCACCTCGACAACGAGTTCGCGACCGTCGGGTCGCTCAATCTTCAGGGCATCGTGGATTCTTGGCAACACTTTCTCAGCGTCCTGTCCCTTGGTGTCGAAGAACACGTCGATGACAGGTCCGATAATCTGGGAAATGTGTCCACTAATTTGTGCCATAAGCTGTCTTTTTATTAATTTAATTTGTTTCTTTAATTCTGCATGCAAAGTTAGCAAAAATTCTCAAAGTACAAAAATTTATTCGACGTTTTTTGCCAATATCGACAATTATTGTATCATTTTGAATATATTTCTGCTATATTTTCATCATGAGAGGCGGGATTTGCATTATATGCTCAACTCGTCGAGCACCTTGATGAGTTTCATGTCGAGCGGTTTGTCGGTGCGGATGGCGTCGGCGAAGGGCACATACACCACCTCGTTGTTTCTCACTCCCACCATCACGTTGCGCTGACCCTGGATGATGGCCTCGATAGCTCCCACACCGGTGCGGCTGGCAAGTATGCGGTCGCGTGCCGTGGGGCGTCCGCCACGCTGCAGGTGTCCAAGGATTGACACGCGCACGTCGAAGTCGGGGAATTCCTTCTTCACACGGTCGGCATAGTAGAGGGCACCACACTTGGGACTCTCTGACACGATGACGATACAGCTCTTCTTAGACTTACGGATACCGCGCTCCATGAATCGTCCCAACTGGTCAACGTCGGTGGCCTCCTCGGGGATGATGGCAGCCTCGGCACCACTGGCGATGGCAGAGTTCTGGGCGAGGAATCCCGCGTCGCGTCCCATCACCTCGATAAAGAAGATACGCTCGTGGCTCTGTGCGGTATCGCGGATGCGGTCAACACACTCGAGAATGGTGTTGAGCGTGGTGTCATATCCAATGGTGGAGTCGGTGCCATAGAGGTCGTTGTCGATTGTTCCTGGCAGTCCGATGCAGGGCACGTCGTACTCAGCGGCAAAATTGCGCGCACCGGTAAGCGAACCATTACCTCCAATCACCACGAGTGCGTCGATATTCTCCTTCACCAGTGTGTCGTATGCCTTCTGCATTCCCTCTGGAGTCATGAATTCCTTACTGCGGGCAGTCTTCAGGATTGTTCCTCCCTGCATGATTATACCGCTCACGTTCTCGGTGGTGAAGGGTTTCACCTCACCGTTGATGAGTCCGTCGTATCCACGATAGATACCCTTGATATTAAACCCGTTGTATATACCGGCACGTGTGACGGCACGGATAGCAGCGTTCATACCTGGGGCATCGCCTCCTGATGTCAAAACTCCAATTGTCTTAATCTTTGCCATAATCTCAAATTTTTTATTTATATCATCTTTTTACAGTACTCTCCACATAGGCGGTCTTACACGAGGTAAGACCCTACAGCGTGTGTTATCGCGCAGCCATTCCTAATTCCTAATTCCTGATTCCTAATTCCTAATTCCTAATTCCTAATTAC
Organism: uncultured Prevotella sp.; assembly: GCA_945830345.1. Lineage (GTDB taxonomy): Bacteria > Bacteroidota > Bacteroidia > Bacteroidales > Bacteroidaceae > Prevotella. The sequence continues at coordinate 22,361 of CALZYS010000007.1, read as the reverse complement.
AAGAAATAAACCTCCGCCCACAGCACTAACATGCCGAGAATCCAGCCCACCGCCACCTTGGGCGTGATGTTCTTGAAATACCAGCCGATGTGTATGCGCTCCATCTTCATCAGGGCAAGTCCGCTCGACGAGGCAAAGCACAAGAGACAACCACCGATACTTGTGGTATAGACGATTAGTTTCCAGAACACACCGTTTTGGGCGAAATTGGCCATATAGTCGGAATCTACCCACAGATTGAGTTGCTCAGCATCTACCACGGGATACATCGAGATGGCTGTCATAGCCACGGTGAACGTATCCACCACTCCACTGATCAATCCCGCTACAATACCTATTATCCATATATTATGAACATTGTAGTCCAACCACTCCGACACGGTGCCGAAGAATCCCGTCTCGGTCACTACTCCAAAGGCGAGCATGATGCCCATGACGAAAAGGATGAGTTGGATGCTGCCATACTGCACCGACTGGGGCGAGCGTCGCTGCACCATCTTGTCGCTATTGATGAGCTTGCGGTTGAACGCCTCGTTCACCACCCACAATATCGAAAGCACGCAGAGTGCACCGAGGAACGGACTCAGTTTGGTGATGTTATGGAAGGTGGGTATAAACCACAGTCCGCCAATACCCACAAAGAGCATTATCACTCGCTGCCAGCGATTGAGGTTGGTGTCGTCGCCCCTATATGGCATTGCGGGCCATTCCACATCAAGTCGTTCGGGCAGCGACATCTGAATAAGTAATGTGGGCAGCACCCAAGCCACCATTGCGGGTATGAAGAGATAAGCAGAGAAGTTGGTGGCGGTGACAGCCTCCCCACCCCACAGTATCACTCCCGCGGGGTCGCCAATCACGGTGAATCCTCCTCCTGCGTTTGCCGCCAAGACGATGGCACTGCCGATGAGCATACGCTGTCGCCTGTTTTGCACTATGCTTCGCATGATGACAAGCATAGTCATCGTGGTGGTGAGGTTGTCGAGATTGGCAGAGATGAGGAATGTGGCGATTGTGATGGTCCACAGGAGCCGCTTTGAGTTGCGCGTGCGAATCCACTCGCTGATGAAGTCAAAGCAACCGTTGTTGTTGAGAATCTCGATAATGGACATGGTGGCAAGCAGGAACATGACGATAGCCGCAGCCTTGCCCACATATTTCAGGAAAATATTGTCGTAGATAAAGAACTTCACCGCCTTGCTGTTAGCCTCTTCGCCAGCGAGGAAGTCGATGTATTCATGGGGATGCTGACTCATCACAAAGTCGGTGCCATAGCAGATGTAGAACACCCATCCTGCCGTTGCCATAAACATGGCGATGGCTGCTTTGTTCACATTACTAATGTGGGCTGTTGCGATAAGAATATATCCAAACAGCAGTATCAGGACTATTATCAGAGTCACCATAAAAATGCTTATTTTCGTTTTCAATGTGCAAAGATAGTAATCTTTGTCTAAAAACCACAAAAAAAAGCAACTTTTTTTGTTGCTTTAACGGAAATTTAATATTTAATGAGAAATTGGGGGATTTTTTTTTAAATTAGGAATTAGGAATTAGGAATTAGGAATTGGCTGCGCATTGACATATCATTCCTAATTCCTAATCCCTAATTCCTAATCCCTAATTCCTAATCCCTAATTTCTTTTCATCCTCCAAAGTTGTCATACATAATCGACTCGGGTTCAACGCCGAGCGAATCGAGCATGCATACGACAGCCTTTGACATCGGACCGGGACCGCACATGTAGTACTCGATGTCCTCAGGAGCCTCGTGATCCTTCAGATAAGTGTTGTACATCACCTGATGAACGAAGCCAGCTGTGTATTTCACTCCTGCTGCATCAGCAGCGGGATCGGGACGGTCGAGTGCCAGGTGGAAGTGGAAGTTGGGATATTCCTTCTCCAATCCGAGGAAGTCGTCGAGATAGAACACCTCGTTGAGTGCGCGTGCACCATAGAAGTAGTGCATCTCGCGATCGGTGGTGTGCAGTGTCTTAGTCATGTGCATAATCTGCGCGCGCAGAGGAGCCATACCGGCACCACCACCTACCCAAATCATCTCGCGCTTAGAGTCGAAGTGAGGATGGAAGTCGCCGTAAGGACCGCTCATCACCACCTTGTCCCCCGGTTTGAGAGTGAAGATGTATGAAGAGGCGATACCCGGGTTGACATCCATGAATCCGCTGCGGTCGGGCTTAAACGGCGGAGTGGCTATACGCACTGTTAGCATGAACACGTCGCCCTCGGCAGGATAGTTGGCCATCGAGTAGGCACGGATAGTAGGCTCAGTGTTCACACACTTCAGCGGGAACAGTCCGAACTTCTGCCATGCGGGCAGATACTCGTCGCCGATGAGACTCTTGTCGATGTCCTTGTCGTAGTCGATAGAGAATGCGGGAATCTTGATCTGTGCGTAAGAACCGGGGAGGAAGTCCATGTGAGCACCCTTGGGCAACTGCACCTTGAACTCCTTGATGAACGTGGCAACGTTCTTGTTGGAGATAACCGTACACTCGTATTCCTTGACGCCGAGAACGCTCTCTGGCACACGGATGTTCATGTCGCTCTTCACCTTGCACTGGCATCCCAAGCGCCAGTGGTCCTTGATTTCCTTGCGAGTGAAATGAGGCTTCTCGGAATCGAGAATCTCACCACCGCCTTCGAGCACCTGCACCTTGCACTGTCCGCACGAAGCCTTACCGCCACAGGCAGAGGGCAGGAAAATACCATTCTCGTTGAGGGTGGTCATCAGACTCGAACCCTGGCCTACCGATATTGTTCGGTCGCCGTTGATAGTGATGTTCACGTTGCCGCTCGGCGAAAGGTATTTCTTTGCCACGAGAAGCAGTATGACGATGAGCAGAATCAATGTGAGAAACGCTCCTATGCTTACCAATATAAACATAATGCTATATCCTCCCTAATTTTAGATTTTAAGACCTGAGAAGCACATCATAGCCATAGCCATGAGTCCTACTGTGATAAACGTAATTCCCAATCCCTGCAATGGCTTTGGCACATCGCTGTACTCCATCTTCTCGCGGATGGCTCCCATCGAGATGATGGCGAGGGTCCAACCGAGACCTGAACCCAAGGCATAGACAAGTGCATCGAGCACACTGCCGATATACTGCGAGTTGGAGGGGTCGAGATTGATGCGCTGTTGCATAAACAGAGATGCACCCATGATGGCGCAGTTGACGGCAATCAGCGGAAGGAAGATACCGAGGGCGGCATAGAGCGAGGGAGAGAATCTCTCGACAATCATCTCCACGAGCTGCACGATACCTGCAATCACGGCGATGAAGAGGATGAAACTCAGATAAGACAGGTCAACGCCCTCTACGAGACAGTTGGGACCTAAGATCTTTGTCTGCAACAAATAATCCACGGGCACGGTCACCATGAGCACGAAGGTCACGGCGATACCAAGTCCGAGTGACGTCTTCACGTTCTTCGACACTGCGAGGAATGAGCACATTCCCAGGAAGAACGCGAATATCATGTTGTCCACGAATATGGATCTAAAAAACAGATTTATCATCGTATTATTATTTTTTATTATTTTTCAACCACAGAGTTAAGGAGATTAAGAGTTTTTGCATACCATATAAGAGATTAATGCTAAAGCATTGGGAGTCCATAGAGAGCTGCGCATTATGTCTTATGGCTTGGAGCTCTGAGTACTCAGTCGCTTGCGACCAACTCAATATTCATAAAAATCTCTTTAACTCTTTTTCTCTGTGGTAAAATTACAAAATTATTTCTCTTTGAAGAACCACGCCCTGTGCACCCATATCACGCATCCTAACAGGATGAGCGCCATGGCAGGCATTGTCATCATACCGTTGTTGACATATCCTAAGTCATACACGGCATCGGGCAGGATCTGGAATCCGAGGAGCGAACCCCTACCGAAGAACTCCCTCACGCCACCCACGATGACGAGGATCATGGCATAACCCAATCCGTTGCTCACTCCGTCGATGAAACTGGGCCAAGGCTTGTTCATCATGGCGAAGGCCTCAAGGCGTCCCATAAGAATACAGTTGGTGATGATAAGTCCCACATACACCGAGAGCTGTACGCTCACGTCGTAGGCAAAAGCCTTTAGTATCTGACTTACAATCGTCACAAGAGCCGCCACAACCACAAGCTGCACCACGATACGTATGCGCGTAGGGATAGTCTTGCGTATGAGCGAGATAATCACGTTGGCAAACGCCGTGATGACAGTCACCGCCAGTCCCATCACGATAGCCGGTTTGAGCTGCGATGTCACAGCGAGGGCGGAACAGATACCGAGCACCTGCACCAAAATAGGATGGTCGAGATTCAGCGGATTGCTGAACACTTCCTTATTCTCCTTAGAAAACAATTTACTCATAGTCCATTCCTCCTTATTTCTTTAGAAAATTAACATACTTTGCGAAGCAGTCCTGAAGCATCAGACTCACACCGTCGGATGTCAGTGTGGCACCAGTAACGGCGTCACACTCCGACGCGGGGTTCTTCACGTCCGACTTCTTCTTCACGGCAATGGCAATCTCCTGTCCGTCGGCAGAGAATATCTTCTTGCCCTTGAACTGGTCCTGCCAAGCCTTGCTGTCCTTGATTTCGGCACCAAGACCAGCTGTCTCACTGTCATGGTTGAAATATGCGCCGAAGACGGTGTTCTTGTCCTCGTCGAGGGCGATATATCCCCAGATGGGGCCCCAAAGTCCCATACCATATACAGGTATCACATATTTCTTCTTGCCATCCACCTCGCACTCATACACTGCGAGCTTTCCAGCCTTAAAATCGGCACTGTTGAGCTTGAAGGCGGCATTCTCTCCACCCTGCTCTCCTGCCTCAATCACCTGTGCGTTGGCATCAACAATCATGTCAGCCTTCACCACCTCTTTATATTTCTCAGCCGACTCCACGTCACCGAGTTCGCGGATGTTGAGTGCTGCCAAGATTTGCTTTTTCTTGTCGAGCGCCACATTCACGTCCTGCATCGGTTTGAGAGCCTGGAAGATATAGGCGAGCAGGAATGCCACGACAATCACCAGCACCGCACTATATATAATAATGTAGGAATTCTTATTTGTATTCATAATAATTTCTAAATTCTAATTTTTAATTCCTAATTCTTAATTCTCTTCGCTCTCTTCTTAACATTAGCCTCCACAACATAGTGGTCGATCAGCGGAGCCATCATATTGCCGAAGAGGATGGCAAGCATCATGCCCTCGGGGAATCCGGGGTTCATCACGCGGATGATCACCGCCAATGCACCAATGATGAATCCGTAGATCCACTTGCCGCAGTCGGTGCGGGCACTTGTCACAGGATCAGTAGCCATGAACACGGCACCGAAGGCGAAACCGCCATATACCAAGTGCTCATACCAAGTGATCGACTGACCAGTCTGCTCAAATACCACAGCCATCAAGCTTCCACCAATCACCACACTCAGCATTGTGCGCCATGAGGCGATGCCAGTCCACAAGAGGATTACGGCACCTATGGCGATGGCCACGACACTTGTCTCTCCAACACTTCCTGGAATAAATCCGAGAATAGCGTCTGAGACAGAAGCTGTTACGTCAGCACCAGCTGCCAACTGTCCGAGGGGAGTTGCCTGAGCGAATGTGTCAGGCAGAGTGTTACCTAATCCGAAGATTGAGTCCTGAGCCACCCACACCGTGTCGCCGCTCATCTTCGTCGGATAAGAGAAGAAGAGGAACGCGCGCGCCACGAGTGCCACGTTGAAGATGTTCATACCCGTACCGCCGAAGATCTCCTTGGCAAACACCACTGCGAAAGCCACTGCTATGGCAATCATCCATATCGGACATCCCACAGGCACAATCATCGGGATGATGATACCCGATACGAGATAACCCTCCTGGATTTCCTCGCCCTTCCACTGAGCCCATGCAAACTCGATACCGAGTCCGATGATGTAACTCACGAGAATCTTGGGCAACACCTCAAGGAATCCATAGACGAACACCTCACAGAAACTTGCCGAGGCGAGAGTGCCTGCAGCCAAGTAGTTCTGATAGCCCACATTATACATACCAAAGAGCAAGGCGGGCAGCAAGGCTATCACCACCATACTCATTATTCGCTTCGAGTCAATCGCATCGTGGATATGCACACCACTCTTCGCCGTGTCGTTGGGCACGTAGAGGAATGTCTCAAATCCGTCGAACACGCTGCGAAAGGCGTGAAGCTTGCCGTCCTTCTCGAAGTTCGGCTTTATCTTATTGAGATATTGTCTTAAACTCATATTTTATTTATTTCTGAATTACCACGATTTTTCTATTTTAACCACAGAGTTTAAGAGATTAAGAGTATTTATCTTTAAAAGAGATTTAATGCCTTTGGCATTTTGAGTTCTCAGAGAGCTGCGCAACTTATTTGCAGGATGGAAACTCTGCGACCTCAGTCGCTTGCGACCAACTCAAAATCCTAACATCTCTTTTACTCTTTATCTCTGTGGTTTATAAAAAACATTCTTAATTCTCAACTGTTTTCCCGTCTCAGCATGTCGAGTCCCTCGCGCACGATGCGCTGCAGTTCGAGTTTCGAACTGTCCACAAACTCAGCCAAGGCGAAGTCCTCGGGACTGACCTCGTATATTCCTAACTGCTCCATCTTGTCGATGTTTCCCGTGATGATTGCCTTGACGAGATATTCGGGATAGATGTCCATGGGGATCACCTTGTCGTATTCGCCACTCATAATCATGTGGCGCTGTCCGCCCTTCACTCGTGCGTCGAGGCTGTAGGCCTTCTTCTTGCCGAAGAGCCATGAGAAATAGCTGCGGTTGACCGAGAACTGGTTGAATCTTGGCATAATCCATCCCGCCAGCTCGTCGGCGTTGTCGCCCTCGGGGATGACGGTTATCTCGGATGAGTGAGCACCGAGGAATCCGTCCTTGGTGGTGATGCGTCCCGTAAGCACGTTGCCGTTGATGATTCTCACGTTATGCTTGTTGTCGTATGAGTTGCTGAGCAGTGTCTGCAATTCCTCGCCCACAAGCATGTCGGCATATTGTGGCTGCTTCACCTCGCTGCCCACGAGAGCCACTGTGCGCCTCAGGTTCACCTTGCCAGTGAGGAAGAGACGGCCGAAGAAGATTACGGCAGAGGGATCAACTGTCCACACCACCTCACCCTTGTTTACGGGCGACACATGATTAACCTGAACACTCACGTTGCCAGCGGGACAAGGGCCGTCAAACACGTTCACCTCTACATCCTCTGCACCTGCGAGAGCCTTCACCGATTCTTGCTTGGCTCCAATGCCGAGATATGTCTTCGCCATTTTCGAGAGGGCTGTGAGTCCCGCCTGCCATTCTTTCTCCTGTCCTTCGAGCTCGAAGTCAAAGTCGGCAGCCAGGGGCTTGTCTCTCAGAGCCGACACGAAGATAGCCTTGGGATTGGAGTCGGGAGTAGTCACCACGTCGTAAGGCAACTGGTTGATGTATCCGAAGAGTCCAGCCTCAAGCAGAGAAGCCTTCACCTCGTCGCCACTCAGTTTCTTTACGTCCTTAACACCGAAATCAGTGAATACTTGCGTAGCGTCAGCCTCCACCTTGACGGCGAGCACCTTTCTGCGCTCCCCTCTCTCGACGGCAGTGACAGTACCGCTCACTGGAGATGCGAATTTGATCTCCGGATAGTTCTTGTTGATAAATAATGCATCACCAGCCTTGACCTTGTCGCCTTCCTTCACGACCACCTTGGGCACCACTCCAGTGAAGCATTCGGGCTGCAAGGCATACTTGCCGTTGGATTTCAGCTGAATCTTTTTCCTTTCAGCCTTTCCTGCAAGATTAATGTCAAGACCTTTGCGCAATTTAAATAAATTAGCCATTTTATACTACTTTGTTAGACATTATTCTGTATAATCGCTGCAAAATTACATAAAAAAATTAAATTATTGCCACATTACTTCAACAAAAAATTGTTTTTGCTACATTTTTTTGTAATTTTGTAGCCAATTAAAGCATTTGCAATCGATTTGCAATCTCTGTGTAACAAAAGAATCTACACCTTGAAGTGGATTAAATATATAATAAGCGTTATGATCTGGACGGTGGTCAGCCTATATCTGCTGATTGCCGTTATGTTGCATATACCATATATCCAGGGGTCGGTTGCCTCGGCTGTGGCATCGGTTCTCGCCTCCACGCTCAACACCCGTGTGGAGATAGGACGAGTGGATTTGGGATTTCTCAACCGCCTCGTCATCGACAACACCACAATCTACGACCAGGGCGGCAAGCCCATGGTCAGTGCAGCGCGACTGGCTGTGAGGATCGACCCTTGGCAACTGCTCGACGGACGTGTCCGCATATCGTCGGCACAGGTGTTCTCCACTCATTTCCGCCTCTACCGCAAGAACGCCAAGACAGCCCCCAACTTCCAGTTTGCCCTCGACGCGCTCGCTTCCAAGGATTCCACCAAGACCAAGACTCCGCTCGACATCTCGGTCAACTCGTTCATCATGCGCCACTGCTCAGTGCAATATGACCAACTCGACCGCCCACGTACACCTGGACTTATCGACCCCAACCACCTTCACATCACCAACATCGGCACTTACATCCGCCTTCATACCCTCACCGACGACTCACTCAACGTCGAACTCAACGGATTGACGGCTTGCGAACAATCGGGACTAAAGATTGATGATATGTCATTAGCTCTTGTGGCTGGCCCCACCGAATGTCGTCTCACCGATTTCTCATTGCGTCTGCCCCACTCCAATATCGGCATCGACAATATCACAGCCCACTATCGTCGTGATGCCAATGGCAAGGTGGATTTAAGCACACTCAAATATGCAGCCCGACTGAAACCGTCGGATATCACGCTTGCCGACCTCTCGCCTGTCGAGCCTCGACTCAAGGAATACACCAACCCATTCCGGCTCCACCTCTCAATCGACGGCAACCGCCATCGCATCAATGTCGGTTCGCTTAGAATCACATCCACGTCGGGCGAACTCTCAGCCATAGCTAATGGATGGTATGAGGCAAGCAAGCCCCACGCCAGTTGGCATATCAACATCGACGACATGCGTGCCTCACTGAAGATACTGGAGCCTTTTGGCGGCATCAACCTTCATGGCAAAGCCGACTGTACCACATCGGGAGTAATCACCACTGCCGCTATTGTCCACACGGATGCAGGCAGTGCCGACATCAACATGACCCTCGACGCTAAACGCCAGTTCAGGGGCCGTGTTGCGGCAAGCGACATAGCCCTCGGCAAACTCCTCAGCGACTCCCGACTCGGCGACATATCCACCAATATCCATCTGTCAGGAACATTGCCCAAAGGCAAGAAACCTACAGTGACTGCCAAAGGAGTAGTGTCGAAATTCGCATATAACGGCTACACCTACAGCAACATCAACGTCAACGGCAGCTACGTCAACAACAGCGTCAAAGGAAACCTGTCAATCGACGACCCCAACGTCACCCTCAACGCCGAAGGGGAATTTGCCGACTTGGGCAAAGGCAAGCAACTCGTGGTGGAGGCACAAGTGGACAACTTCAGCCCCTCGGTCACACGTCTCACCGACAAATGGGGCGATGCAGTCTTCACGTCCCACATCACCGCCGACCTTCAGGCTTCAGGTGTCAACGACTCCAAGGGTGTGCTCACCCTCAGCGGCTTCCGCATGCAATCATCCACCGACTCCTGCACAATCAACAACCTGCAGGTGCGCACGGGTTTCGACTCCAACGACCACTACCTCGTCATGGAGAGCGACTTCGGCTATGCCATGCTCACCGGCAATTTCAACTACTCGTCGCTCCTGCCGAGCGTCATTTCGCAGATAGGCCGGCATATACCAGTCATTGCATCCAATGGCAAACAAACTGAAGGCGACAACAACTTCACCCTCATTGCCCACCTCAACTCCACCAAGTGGATGCGTCCGCTGCTTGGCATTCCGTTGGACATCCACCGTCCGCTGCTTCTGCGCTCAAGTGTAGCCGACGCCAACAAGTCGATGGTGGTGGAATGTGAGGCTCCCCTCTTCGACTACGACGGCACCACCTTCAGTAATGTCAACATAAACGTCCACTCCTATGCCGACAGTCTCATCTGCCATGCTGGAGTAAAAAAGCATCAGGCCAACGGCGACATCCTCGACCTTTCCACCCACTGTAATGCAGCCGATAACCTTGTTGACATGTCGCTCAACTGGATTAACGACGGCAAGACTCAAGGATGTCTCAATGCCACATCGTCGTTTGGCAAGAACAGTCAGGGAGTCACCTATGCCCACGTTGTAGTAAAACCATCCGACATCACCATTGGCAACAAGACATGGCTCGTCAAGTCATCCGACATCCACTACACCCCCAAGCATATCGACATCAATGAGTTTACCATCGCCCACGACCGCCAGCACATCATCGTCAACGGAACGGCAAGCGCCAATAAGAGCGACTCGCTCCACATCGACCTCAACGGCATCGATGTGCGCTACGTGCTCGACCTCGTCAATTTCCATTCCGTGGATTTCGACGGTCAAGCCTCGGGCAAGGCTCTTGTGGTGGCTCCATTCGGCGATATGTCGGCACATGCCGACCTCACCGTCGATAACTTTCTCTTCGAACACGGACGTATGGGAGTGCTCAGTGCCAACGTCAACTGGAATAAGGACGAGAGCCAGATTGACATCGACGCCATAGCCAATGACGGCGACGACGCTCGCACGATCATCAATGGCTATGTGTCGCCCAAGCGCAACTATATCGACCTCGGCATTGAGGCCGACTCCACCCACATCGACTTCATGCACTCGTTCACGAAGTCATTCATCAGCGAAATCGATGGACGTGCCGTGGGCAAGGTGCGACTTGCCGGTCCTCTCAGCACCATCAACCTCACCGGCCAGCTCGTTGTCAACGGCTCGGCGATGATACGTCCGCTCAACTGCCGTTACACCCTCGACAACGACACTATAACCCTCGTGCCCGACGAGATTGAGCTGAAGAACGCAGTCATCCGCGATGCCTACGGCAACCCTGGATATGTCAACGGATTCATCCATCACAAGCATCTCACCCGACTGAGCTACGACCTTGAAATCAACGCCAACAATCTCTTGGCCTACGACTTCCGCGACTTCGGCAACGACACGTTCTATGGCACCGTCTATGCCGACGGCACTGTTGACATACACGGGCGCAGCGGCTATCTGCTCATGGACATCGACGTCACTCCCCGCAAGGGCTCCACCTTTGTATATAATGCCTCCACCAACGACCAGATCTCCAATCAGGAGTTCATCAAGTGGAACGACGTGACATCCCTAATTCCTCATTCCTCATCCCTAATTCCTAATTCCTCATCCCTAATTCCTAATTATCAAGAGGATTACGCCACCGACATGTTCATCAACTTCAACATCAACTGCACTCCCGATGCCACCATCCGCCTGTTGATGGACAGTCGCACCAACGACTATATCACGATGTACGGCAATGGTATGCTTCGCGCCACCTATTATAATAAAGGTACGTTCGACCTCTTCGGCACCTATACCCTCGACCATGGCACCTACGGCATAACCATACAGAACATCATCAAGAAGAACTTCACATTCCGCGAGGGCGGCACCTTCGTCTTCGGAGGCAATCCCTACGACGCCACACTCAATCTTCAGGCGATATACACCGTCAACGGAGTATCGCTTTCCGACCTCAACGTGGGCAATAGCTTCACCAGCAATACCGTCAAGGTGAACTGCCTCATGAACATCGGCGGCATAGCTCGCAATCCGCAGGTGAGCTTCGACCTCGACATGCCCACAGTGAGCACCGACGAAAAACAGATGATACGCTCTGTGCTCAATTCCGAGGACGAGCTCAACCAGCAAGTGGTATATCTTCTTGGCATCGGCCGCTTCTACCCCACTGGCTCCAACAATTCCACATCGCGCGAACAGAGCGACACATCGCTCGCCATGCAGAGCCTTCTGTCGGGCACCATATCCTCTCAGATAAGCAGCGTGCTCAACACGGTTATCAAAAACGACAACTGGAACTTCGGTGCCAACATATCCACTGGCGACGAGGGATGGAACAATGCCGAATACGAGGGCACCATCAACGGGCGCCTTCTCAACAACCGCCTTCTCATCAACGGACAATTTGGCTATCGCGACAATGTCAACACCGCCAACACCAACTTCATCGGCGACTTCGACATCCGTTATCTCCTGCTGCCCAACGGCAACCTCGCCGTCAAGGTGTATAATCAGACCAACGACCGCTATTTCACCAAGTCAAGTCTCAACACCCAGGGTGTGGGTCTTATCATGAAGAAGGATTTCCGCAATATTCTCGACCTCTTCGGCACAAAGAAAAAGATGAATAATAAATATATTATGGTTAAATAATCGTAAATATACAAGAAAAACTCTAATTTTCCATTCCTAATTCCTAATTTATTAGTACCTTTGCACCCGATTTTCAAAAATCGGTCGGCTAAAGCCGGCTTTTAATTCACATAAAGTCTAACTTTATTTTAAAAAAACATTTAATTAAATTATGTCAGAATTAACAAACAACGTCAAGCCATTGGACGACTTCAATTGGGAAGAGTTTGAGAATGGCACATCGGCTAACGTCAGCAAGGAAGAGCTGGACAAGGCTTACGACGAAACCTTGAACAAGGTTAGTGAGCATCAGGTGACTGAGGGAACAGTAATCTCAGTTGACAAGAAGGAAGTTATCGTCAACATCGGCTACAAGAGCGACGGTATCATCCCCGCAAGCGAATTCCGCTACAATCCCGACCTTAAGGTGGGCGACAAGGTAGAGGTTTACGTAGAGAACCAGGAAGACCGCAAGGGTCAGCTTATCCTGTCGCACAAGAAGGCTCGCCTCAGCAAGAGCTGGGAGCGTGTTAACGCAGCCCTCGAGAACGAGGAGGTTATCCAGGGCTTCATCAAGTGCCGCACCAAGGGCGGTATGATTGTTGACGTATTCGGTATCGAGGCATTCCTGCCTGGTAGCCAGATTGACGTTCACCCCATACGCGACTACGACCAGTTTGTCAACAAGACCATGGAGTTCAAGATTGTCAAGATCAACCAGGAGTTCCGCAACGTGGTTGTTTCTCACAAGGCTCTCATCGAGGAGGAGCTCGAGGCTCAGAAGCGCGAGATTATCTCTAAGCTTGAGAAGGGTCAGATTCTTGAGGGAACAGTCAAGAACATCACCTCTTACGGTGTATTCGTTGACCTCGGCGGTGTTGACGGACTCATCCATATCACTGACCTCTCTTGGGGCCGTGTTGACGATCCCCACAAGGTGGTTGAGCTCGACCAGAAGATCAATGTCGTTATCCTCGACTTCGACGACGAGAAGAAGCGCATTGCCCTTGGTTTGAAGCAGCTCACTCCTCACCCATGGGATGCCCTGGATGCCAACCTGAAGGTGGGCGATAAGGTAAGCGGCAAGGTAGTCGTTATCGCCGACTACGGTGCATTCGTTGAAGTCCAGCCTGGTGTTGAGGGTCTCATCCACGTCAGCGAGATGTCATGGAGCCAGCACCTGCGTTCAGCTCAGGACTTCCTCAGCGTAGGCGACGAGGTAGAGGCCGTTATCCTCACTCTCGACCGCGAGGAGCGCAAGATGAGCCTTGGCATCAAGCAGCTTAAGGAAGACCCATGGGAGGCCATCGAGGTTAAGTATCCTGTTGGCAGCAAACATGAGGCAAAGGTTCGCAACTTCACCAACTTCGGCGTATTTGTTGAGCTTGAAGAGGGTGTTGACGGACTTATCCACATCTCCGACCTCTCTTGGACTAAGAAGGTTAAGCATCCTTCAGAGTTCACACAGGTTGGCGCAGAGATTGACGTTGTCGTTCTCGACATCGACAAGGACAACCGTCGTCTGAGCCTCGGCCACAAGCAGCTTGAGGACAATCCTTGGAACCAGTTTGAGGCTACATACACCGTAGGCAGCGTTCACGATGGCAAGATTATCGAGCTTTTGGAGAAGGGTGCCGTGGTATCACTTGAAAAGGGTGTTGAGGGCTTCGCCACTCCTAAGCATCTTGTTAAGGAGGATGGCACACAGGCCGCTCTCGGTGAGGAACTGCCATTCAAGGTTATCGAGTTCAACAAGGACAGCAAGCGCATCATCCTGTCACACAGCCGCACCTTCGAGGATGCTCAGCGTGAGGAGAAGCGTGCAGCCAAGAAGCCACGTGCCAAGAAGGAAGAGACTGTGAAGATTGACAACCAGCCTGCTTCTACTACTCTTGGTGACATCGATGTTCTTGCTCAGCTCAAGGCTCAGATGGAGAAAGGCGAGTAAGTCGTTTGCGACGGAGTCGCAAGCGAAATTAAAAATTAAAGAATTAAAAAATTAAAGTCGTTTGCGATAATAAACATAAAATAGGCGATGCCGTTATCATACGGTGTCGCCTTTTTTTATAATTCCTAATTCCTAATTCCTCATTCCTAATTCCTAATTCCTAAATCCTAATTGACTTCGTCGATTGCTGGCTTCACCTCAGCATAGCTCGAGCAAGCTCGGCTCTGCATTCGGTTTGCGCAGCAATTCCTAATTCCTAATTCCTAATTCCTCATTAAAACGAAAGTTGCGCTAAACGTTGTTTTAGTTGTTCGGCTTGCGAGCGTCGGATGGCGAGGGTTATCTCGCAGGTGTTGTCGAATGTCTGCGATACGATTCGTGGCTGCAGGTCCTTCACGATGCGCATCACGTCGTTCATCATGACGTAGGTGAACGAATAGGTTATTTGCTCCTCTATCAGTCGTTCTTCCTCCTCAGCATCGTCTAAGGCGAGAGCGGCAGCCTCCTTATAGGCAACGATTAGTCCGCTCGTGCCGAGCTTCACGCCCCCGAAGTATCTTATCACCACCACGAGCACATTGGTTAGCTCACGGCTGTTTATCTGCCCAAGAATCGGTTTGCCGGCAGTGCTGCTTGGCTCACCGTCGTCATTGGCACGGAATTCCGTGCGCTCGTGTCCGAGCATATATGCCCAGCACACATGTCGCGCGTCGAAGTATTTCTTGCGGTATTGCGCCACAATTTCCTTCACCTCATCAACAGTCTCGACATGATGTGCAAAGGCGAGGAACTTGCTACGCTTTTCGGTGTAGTATCCCTCGCCTGTCTTATGTTCACTTATAGTCTTGTATGCGTCCACAACTAATTATTTAATTAAGAATTAAAAATTAAAAATTAAAAATTAAGAATTAAAAATTAAGAATTAAGAGAAATAGTATTATCCACAAATTTCAATGCAGAGAACATTTTTTCTTAATTCTTAATTTTTAATTTTTAACTCACAAGTTAACGCTTTAGCTTAACTTGTGTATGACCAGTCCTGAACGTAGTTTCGGTTCAAACCATGTGGCTTTCGGCGGCATGATATTGCCACTGTCGGCGATGTCCATGATTTGCTTCATCGACACAGGATAGAGAGCGAGAGCAAGGCGCATCTCACCGCTATCCACACGACGCTTCAGTTCGCCAAGTCCACGCAGTCCGCCCACAAAGTCGATGCGGTTGCTGCCACGGAGGTCTTTTATTCCGAGGAGCTCATCGAGAATGAGTCGGCTGGAGATGTCAACGTCGAGCACTCCGATAGGATCGTTGTTGTCATACGTGCCTTCCTTTGCCTTAAGCGAATACCAGTGCTTGTCGAGATAGAGCGAGAACTCATGGAGCTGCTGTGGCTTGTAGATCTCCTCGCCCTTGTCCTCAACGATGAAGTTGCGCCCGAGCTTGCGCAGGAACTCCTGAGGCTCCATGCGGTTGAGATCCTTCACCACACGGTTGTAGTCGAGGATGGTGAGCTGCGAAGCCTGGAAGCACACTGCCATAAAGTAGTTATACTCCTCGTCGCCCTTGTGGTCCTTGTTGAGCTTGGCCTTCTCCGCTCCCACGAGGGCGGCGGCAGCCGAACGGTGGTGACCATCAGCGATATACATGCTTGGCATCTTGGCAAACTCGTTGGTGACGGTCTCGATGTCCTTCTCGTCGGAGATAACCCAGAACTTGTGTCCGAACCCGTCAATCGGGGCTATGAAGTCGTACTCAGGCTCTGTGGCGGCATAGCGCATGATGAGGTCGTTGAGCACCTTGTTGTCGGGATATGCGAAGAACACCGGTTCGATGTTGGCATTGTTGACCCTCACGTGCTTCATGCGGTCCTCTTCCTTGTCGCGGCGAGTGAGTTCGTGCTTCTTTATCTTGCCAGTCATGTAGTCATCCACGTATGCTCCTACAACGAGTCCATACTGTGTCTTGCCGTTCATTGTCTGGGCATAGATATAGTAGTTTTCCTTGTCGTCCTGCACGAGCCAGCCCTTGTCCTGGAACTTCTGGAAGTTCTCGGCTGCTTTCTCATACACGCGCGGATCATACTCGCTCGTTCCCTCGGGGAAGTCGATTTCAGGCTTAATGATATGATAGAGGCTCATCTCATTGTCGCCAGCCTCTGCCCTTGCCTCTTCGGAGTTGAGCACGTCATAGGGACGCGACTCCACTCGCTCCACGAGCTCCTTCGGGGGGCGAATACCTTTGAATGGTTTAATTGTTGCCATGAAATTTAATTTATATTTATTAAGAATTAAGAATTAAAAATTAAAAAAAATAGTTATTACATACTTTCTTAATTCTTAATTCTTAATTCTTAATTCTTAATTCTTAATTCTGAACACATCAATTAACCTTAAACTTCGTGCATCCGTCCTTGAAGAATGCGTTGATCTGACGAGCGGCAGCAATACCGGCGTTGGTGTTTGCCTCGGCAGTCTGTGCACCCATCTTCTTGGGAGTGCTGAAATAGCGACCCTCAAACTGTGCGAAGTCGGCATCGGCATCGGGCTTGATGTCGGTGATATACTTCAGGTCGGTGCGCTCGGCGAGAAGCTTGATGAGCTCGGGCTCGTTGATTACCTCCTTGCGTGCGGTGTTGATGAGGATGGCGCCCTTCTTCATCTGACCTACAGTGGCATAGTTGATGCTCTGCTTGGTCTCGGGAGTGGCGGGAATGTGGAGAGACACAACGTCGCATGTCTTGAACAGGTCGTCCTGTGAATCCACAGCCTTCACTCCGGCAGCCTCGATAGCCTCCTTGGGGCAGAATGCGTCATAGGCATATACCTCCATACCGAATCCGGCGGCTATGCGAGCCACGTTGCGACCCACATTTCCGAAGGCGAGAATACCGAGTTTCTTGCCCATGAGCTCTGTACCGGCCTTGCCGTTGTAGAAGTTGCGCACTGCATAAACGAGCAGTCCGAACACCAGTTCAGCCACTGCATTAGCGTTCTGTCCTGGGGTGTTCTCTGCCACCACGTCGTGGGCAGTGGCGGCAGCGAGGTCGATATTGTCATATCCCGCACCTGCGCGCACCACAATCTTCAACTGCTTGGCGGCGTCGAGCACCTCGGCGTCCACCTTGTCCGAACGGATAATCATCGCGTCGGCATCCTTCACTGCGTCGAGAAGCTGCTGCTTCTCTGTATATTTCTCAAGCAGGACGAGTTCGTTTCCAGCACCCTCAATCTCTGCCTTGATGCCCTCCACTGCAGCTGCTGCAAAGGGCTTCTCTGTTGCTACTAAAACCTTCATAATTACGTTTTTAAAAAACGGAATTAATTAAGAATTAAAAATTAAGAGTTAAGAAAAAATGAACTCCGCGTTTCTATATGCAGATAGTACTATTTCTCTTAATTTTTAATTTTTAATTCTTAATTCTTAATTTTTAATTCTTAATTTTTAATTTTATATTATTAATTCTTTGCTTCAAACTCCTTCATGCAAGCCACGAGCGCATTGACACCCTCGATGGTCTGTGCGTTGTAGCAGCTGGCGCGGAATCCGCCTACGCTGCGGTGACCCTTGATACCAACCATACCACGCTCAGTGGCGAAGTCGAGGAACGGCTTCTCCAGTTCCTTATACTCGTCGTTCATCACGAAGCAGATGTTCATGAGCGAGCGGTCCTCAGCCTCCACGGTGCCACGGAAGAGCTTGTTGCGGTCGATCTCGCCATACACGATGTCGGCACGCTCCTGAGCGTTCTTTGCCATAGCCTCCACACCGCCGTTCTTCTTGATCCAACGGAGGTTCTCGAGCATACAGTAGATAGGCACAACGGGAGGAGTGTTGAACATAGAGCCCTTCTCCACGTGTGTGCGATAGTCGAGCATTGTGGGAATCTGGCGCGGAGCCTTGCCGAGAGCGTCGTTCTTGATGATGACGAAGGTGACACCAGCCATAGAGAGGTTCTTCTGAGCACCACCATAGATGCAGTCATACTTGCTCACATCGACGGGACGGCTCATGATGTCGGATGACATATCGGCGATGATAGGCACGTTGACATCGAGATCCTTGCGGATTTCAGTACCGTAGATGGTGTTGTTGGTGGTGATGTGCAGATAGTCAACATCGTCGGGGCATGTCCATCCCTTGGGGATGAAGGTGTAGTTGGCGTCGGCAGACGAAGCCACCTCAACCACCTCACCGAAGAGCTTAGCCTCCTTCATGGCCTTCTTGGCCCATACACCGGTGTTGAGATAAGCTGCCTTCTTAACGAGGAAGTTATATGGTATCATACAGAATTCCAACGAGGCGCCACCGCCAAGGAATAATACCGAGTAACCCTCGGGCACCTGTAGGAGCTCCTTCACGAGAGCCTCTGCCTCGTCAACGACGGGCTGGAAATTCTTGGCACGATGACTGATCTCCATGAGTGAGAGACCTGATTCCTGAAAGTCCAGACACTGCTTTGCGGTGTTCTCAATCACTTCGCGTGGAAGCATTGACGGACCTGCATTAAAGTTGTACTTCTTCATTTTTGATTGTCCTTTTTTAAATTATATTATTAATGTTTCTTTTCACGTTTTATGCACCAATATAGTTGATATTATCGAAAATCGCTGCGAAGTTACACTTTTTATTCTAATTACGCAAATTTTTAAGTAAAAATGTCACTAAAAAAGCCTTTTTATTGACTATTTGACACTCCTTTTGCGTCTTTTTGCATATTAATACAGTATTATTTCACCATTTCGATGATTGTTTTCACTCCCTTGACTTTCTCGCCCCTTGTGTTGGCGAGCACACCTTTCACCTTGCTTGCGCTCACCGCCACATAGCAGTATCGCTCCTTGACGTCGATGCGTCCGATGTCGTCAGATGTGAGTCCGCCCTTCTTGCAGAGGAATCCGACGATGTCGCCCTTGCTCAGTTTGTCCTTCTTGCCCTTGCCGATATAGAGCGTTGCCATTCGGGCTGGCGCGGGAGGCGGCAGCAGTGCGCCATCAGGCATTTCATAGCCGACGACATTGCCCTCCACAAATTCGGGGATATGCTCCTCGGGCCCCAGCAGGAAGAAGGTGCGCCCCGTGGCGTCCCATCGAGCCGTGCGCCCCACCCTGTGCACATATCCGTCCTCGCCCTGCGGCAGGTGGTAGTGCACAATGTTGTCGATGTCGGGGATGTCGAGTCCGCGCGATGCGAGGTCAGTACATACGAACACATTTGCACTGCCGTTGCTGAATCTGTAGAGAGCAGCCTCGCGCTCTTCCTGCGGCATACCGCCATGGAAGTGGCTCACGGCGAATCCCTCCTTGCGCAGATAGTCGGCAGTGCGCTCCACACTGTCGCGATAGTTGAGGAACACCACCGTGCTTCCGCCCTCAAACGAGCGCAAGAGCATGGCGAGGGCGGCAAGTTTGTCCTTGGCATCGCTCCTCACCTCGTGTATGGTCACCCTCTCCGGCACCTGTTCGCCCTCGTCGAGACAGTCAATCCTCACCGCCTCGCTCAGATGCACAAACGATGGTATCTCGTCGGCATCCGTGGCTGACAGCAATACGCGTCGCCTCAGTCCGGGCAGTTTCTTCATCAGGCGCGACATCTCGTCGTGGAATCCCATCTGCAGGCACTTGTCAAACTCGTCGATCACCACACACCTTATTTTATATGGGTTGATATTTTGCTTGTCGAGATGGTCGTTGAGTCGTCCGGGAGTGCCGAAGACGATGTGCGGCATCACCTTCTTTATCACCTTGTGCTCGTCCATGGCAGGTCGTCCGCCGTAGCAGCTCACCGACCTCACTCCGCACGCCATGTCGCGCATCACGGTGTCGGATTGCAGTGCGAGTTCGCGCCCTGGCACTATCACCACCACCTGCACGTCGTCGCTCTCCGTGTCAATCTCGTGCGCCACGGGCAGCAGGTAGGCGAGAGTCTTTCCCGAGCCAGTGGGCGACAGCACCACCACGTCGCTGTCTGTTCCGAGGATGGCAGCCGTAGTCTTCTGCTGCATCTCGTTGAGGTCGGCAATCCCCAATTTTGCCAATACTTTATCTATGTCGATCATTTTTTCTATATTTTCTGCAAAATTAATCTTTTTATTTCACACTGCCAAACAAATCTCGTAAAATATGCATAAAAGATATAAAAACAGTGTGCAAACGATAGAAAACAAAGTCACGGAGTGGCAGATTTGAAAACCCTCTGCACTCCGTGACTTAGTTTAATACTTTAATTCTTTAATTCTTAATTCTTAATTTTTAATTTTTAATTTTTAATTCTTAATTCTTAATTCTTAATTTCTGAGCTCTGCTCCGACCTACGCCACTGCGCAAGAGACCCCCAAAGCGGTCCCGACAGCTGCCAATACTGCAGAGGCGAGGTTCCACAGGAACTTTATCAGCCTCGATTTGTTCTCCTTAGTCATAACTTTAATCCTTTAATTTTTAATTCTTAATTCTTAATTCTTAATTTTTAATTTCCGAAGGACCTCCCTCCGCCGCTGTAGGGTCTTACCTCGTGTAAGACCCTACATTAGGCGGCTACTCGTAGGGAATCTCCTCCTCGCCGCCGGTGTTGCCGCTGCCGCCGCCGGAGTCAGAGCCGCCGCCCTGGTCAGAGCCCGAACCACTGTCGTCAGTGCCGCCATTGCCCGAGCCACCAGCCGAAGCAGAGCCGTCAGTAGCCGTAGTAGTGGTCGTTCCCGGAGTGAGGAATGCAGAGTTCTCGCCGCCGTAGGTCTTCACGCTTCGCTTGTAAGCCTCAGCACCGCTGTACTCAGCTATCATCTCGGCGTTGTTGTCGATGAGAGCCTGAGTGCTCACGAGCGTCTTGTTGGCCGACTTGCGCGAGTGAACCCATCCGAACACTCCTGCGCCCTCGCCCTCCTGGTGTCCCAGGTAGCCATCCACCGTGGCGAATCCATACTTGCTCACGAGGTCAAGCAGCTTCACCTCTGATGCCTTGTCGAGCACCACGTTGGTGGCCAAGAACTGGCAGTAGGGAATACCCGTCACTGCGTTCACGCGCTGCAGCACGTCGAAGAACGAGATCTGGTCGCCGAAGTCGTAGTCGGCATTGTTGCTCACCACAGCCATTGCGAAGTCCTTCACGGTGGTGTTCTCGTCGATGGCCAACTCGCCGAGCTTGATGTCGGTGCGTGCATTGTCGCCCTCTCCGCTCACCACTATGCTCGGCAGAGTGCCCTGGGTCAACTGATAGGGAGCTGCGATACATCCGCCTCCTGCCACCTCCTGTCGGGTGAGATAGATGTCAGAGCTCTTCATGTTCGCCTTCATGAACATGTTGTAGTCGCTGCATCCCACGGGCTTCGCCTCATAACCGTAGTTGATGAGCGGTGCGATGCCCTTGTACATCTGAACCACGTTGCCCCACTTGGTGCGCTGACGCATCTGCATCGGGGTGTTGCTCTTCTTCACTGCCGTGATCTTCTCGGATACCACGGTCTGTCCATTCACTTGCTTGAAGGTAAGGCTACCAGCCGAACCGTTCAGCTTCTTCAAAATACCATTAAGAATTGCCATAACTTTTACATAAATTTTAATTGTGAATAATGTTAACTGTTCTCTCATTGTGAATCATCCGAGCCTCCTGCCCTCTTCCGCCGCTGTAGGGTCTTACCTCGTGTAAGACTGCCCACGTCAAAGGATTGCCTATAAACAGATTGCGCGCATCACCTGCTTAGGAAATCCCCCTCGGGGGATTACAGGGGGGCTTCTTCTGATTCACGATGCAAAATTACAAAATATTTTTCATTCCTCCAAACATTTTCTCATCTTTTTTCGTATCACCCCCATTATTTAACATGTCCTCCGTTCGCCTTTAACACTTCCCTCATTCTTAGGCACGGAAAACCACGGCTTTTTCAAAGACACGGCTTAGAATGCACCAGCGCTAACGAGCCGTGTCTATATTTACTATAGCCTTTAGCATATAAAGCCCCAACATCGCGCAGCCTCCGTGTCTTTTTTGAAAAAAAAGCCGTGTTAATCCGTGCCTA